>MKRZ01000135.1:153368-161119 GCA_001897075.1 Mesorhizobium sp. 61-13
CGGCCGACGACATCATGGTCGAGGAAGGCAATACCGACACCGCACCTTATGGCCTGGGCACCTATGGTTCGTGGTCGACACCTGTGGCGGGCGCGGCCATCGCCATGGCCGCGCGCAAGATCAAGGCAAAGGCGCAGATGATCGCCGCCTACAAGCTCGAAGTCCATGAGGACGATCTTGAATGGGATATCGACGGCTTCCGGGTCAAAGGTTTGCCGGAAAAGTTCCTCGGCATGAAGGATATCTGCTGGATCGCCTACAATGCGCCGCCGCCTACCATCGAGCCGGGTCTGGAAGCGGTGAGCTACTACGATCCGCCCAACATGACCTATCCGTTCGGCGCTTATCTGTGCGTCATGGACATCGATGTCGACACGGGAGTCTACAAGGTTCGCCGCTTCTATGCGCTCGACGATTGCGGCACGCGCATCAATCCGATGATCATCGAGGGCCAGGTGCACGGTGGGCTGACCGAAGCCTTCGCCATCGCGATGGGGCAGGAAATCAAATATGACGAGACCGGCAATGTGATGAACGGCTCGTTCATGGACTTCTTCCTGCCGACGGCCGTCGAGACACCGCGTTGGGAAACAGACTTCACCGTCACGCCATCGCCGCACCACCCGATCGGCGCCAAGGGGGTCGGCGAAAGCCCGAATGTCGGCGGCGTGCCGGCCTTTTCCAACGCCGTCAACGACGCGTTCTCGTTCCTTGGGAGTACGCACATCCAGATGCCGCATGATTTCTGGCGCAATTGGCAGGCGGCCAAGTCGCTGGGCGTCGTGGGATAGGAACGGTCGATGACCGCCCTTTCCCGTGACGAGATCGCCGCCCGGCTCGCCGATGCCGGCTACATCGCCGACCCGGATCTGGCGACGGCGATCTCGATCATGCAGTTGCTGAAGCGCCCGCTTCTGCTCGAAGGCGAAGCGGGCGTCGGCAAGACCGAGGTCGCCAAGGCGCTGGCCGCCGTCCACGGCACGGAACTGATACGGTTGCAATGTTATGAGGGGCTCGACCAGTCTGCCGCGCTCTACGAGTGGAACTACCAGCACCAGCTTCTCGCCATCCAGGCGCGTCAGGGTCGCGCGCCGGACGACATCGAAGAACGCATCTTCTCCGAAAAATACCTGCTGGAACGGCCGCTGCTGGCTGCCATCCGGCGCGAGACGCCGCCGGTGCTGCTCATCGACGAGGTCGACCGCGCCGACGAGGAGTTCGAGGCCTTTCTCCTGGAGCTACTTTCCGACTGGCAGGTGTCGATCCCTGAGCTCGGCACCGTGGAGGCGAAGAGCATTCCTCATGTAGTGCTGACCTCGAACGGGACGCGCGAGCTTTCCGATGCGTTGCGGCGTCGCTGTCTCTACCACTATGTCGATTACCCCGACGTCGACCGCGAGGCGCGTATCATAGCGACGTGGATTCCCGGCGCGGCGGCCTCGCTGTCGTTGCAGATCGCGCGGATGGTCGAGAAGATCCGCAAGGAAGACTTACGGAAGGTTCCGGGCGTGGCCGAAACGCTCGACTGGGCGGCAGCCCTCGTTGGTCTCGACGTCACCGACCTGCACGACCGGCCCGAGATCGTGCATGAGACGCTGATGTGTCTCCTGAAGACCCATGAAGACAAGAGGCGCATGGCCCGCGAAGTCACCGACCGCCTGCTGGGAAAGGTCGCCTGATGAGCTGCTGCGGCACGCCTCCCCCTCTCGATGAGCTGAACGAGGTCTCCCGTCTCGTTTCCGCCAAGCTTGCCGCGTTCCTGAAGACCTTGCGCGACAACTCCTTCGCGGTAGGTCTGCGAGAAGGGCAGGACGCCACCGCGTTGATGGCGTCCGGCTACGCGCAAAAGCCGGGACTGCTGCGCTCCGCATTCAAGCACCTCTTCTCGACCCAAAGGTCTGACTGGGAAAAGTTCGATGGTCTGTTCGATGCGTTCTGGCTGGGCAAGCACGTCCGCTCGCGCTCGGCAGCGGCCGGCTCGGCCAAGGCGGCCGCAGACCCGGACGTCGCCGAGTTGCAAGGCAAGGCGGCCAACGCGAACGGACCTCCTGTGCTCGACCAGCATCCTGCGGGCGATGGGACGGACGAGAGCGAACGATCCGGAGAGGGCCGCGCGGAAGGCGCTTCTCGTACCGAAAACCTCGCAGAAACGGATTTCCGCAAGATCGCCGACCGCGCGCAGATTGAGGAAGCCCACGCCATCGCTGTCAGGCTGGCAAAGGCGATGCGCACGCGATTGACCCGTCGCGATCTGGCCCGGCGCCGCGGCTACCGTCTGGATCTGCGCCGCACAATTCACGGCAATATCAGCCGCGGCGGCGTGCCGATCGTGCTGGTGAAACGGCAGCGAAAGGAAAAGCCGCTTCGCCTCGTCATGCTGCTCGACGCGTCCGGCTCGATGAACATGTATACGGGTGTCTTCCTGCGCTTCATCCACGGCGTGCTCGACGAATTCCGCGAGGCTGAGGCGTTCCTGTTCCACACGCGTCTCGTCCATGTCTCCGACGCGATGAAGGAACGCGACGCGCAGCGCGCGCTCGACCGGCTGTCGATGATGGCGCAGGGCGCCGGCGGCGGCACGAAGATCGGCGAGAGCCTCGCCACTTTCAACCGCTGGCATGCGGCGCGCGTCATCCATTCGCGCACCTGCGTCATGATCGTCTCGGACGGATACGAGACCGGCAACGCGGACCTGCTCGGCCGCGAGATGGCGCAGCTTGCAAAACGCTGCCGCCGCATCGTCTGGCTCAACCCGATGATGGGCTGGGATGGCTACGCGCCGGAGGCCGCCGGCATCAAGGCGGCGCTGCCGCATGTCGACCTGTTTGCGCCGGCGAATACGCTGAGAAGCCTGGCCGCGCTCGAACCCTATCTGGCGAAACTGTGACGGAGGCGACCATGAACGCCCATGTCGATGTCCTTGACCTCGTCTCCCGCCTGAAGGTGGCGGAGGAGCCATTTGCGCTGGCGACGGTGGTGCGTACCGTCTCGGTCACGGCGGCAAAAGCGGGTGCCAAGGCCGTCATCCGGCCGGATGGCAGGATCGAAGCCGGCTGGATCGGCGGTGGCTGTGCGCGCGGGGCCACGCTGAAGGCCGCTCGCGAGGCGCTGGCCGACGGTCAGTCGCGACTGATCTCGATCCAGCCGGAGGATCTTCTCGCAGAGCTTGGCGTCAAGCCAGGCGAGGATCGCGACGGCGTGAAGTTCGCAAAGAACATGTGCCCGAGCCAGGGAACCATGGACATTTTCGTCGAGCCGGTGCTGCCGCGCCCGGCCCTCCTGGTGCTGGGAGCCAGCCCCGTCGCGCTTGCGCTCGCCGAGCAAGCGAAGCCGCTCGGCTTTCACGTCATGCTTGCGGCACCGCTTGGCGACTTATTGGCCACCCCAGACGTCGATCGGCTGGTAGACGGCTTCGCCTTCGATGTACCGCAGACACCACACCGCTTTGTCGTCATCTCCACACAAGGCAAGGGCGATGAAGCGGCGTTGAAAGCGGCCCTCACATTCGAAGCCGACTATCGCGGCTTCGTCGGCAGCCGCCGCAAGATGGCTTCGTTGCGCGAAAAGCTCGTCGGCGAGGGCATTGCCGGAACCATTATCGATAGCGTCAAGGCGCCGGCCGGGCTCGACCTCGGGTCCATTACCCCGGAAGAGATCGCGCTTTCGATCCTCTCCGAAGTCACCATTGCGCGACGCCAGGGACAACGCGCGCAGAAACCCGGACTCGCCCAACAGAAACAGGAATAGAAAGCATGACGCAATGGACATGAACGGACAGCAGCGTGTCGCGGCACCCATTGGCGAGGTGTGGCGGGCACTAAACGATGAGGATGTACTGCGAGCCTGCATCCCAGGCTGCGAGAGGCTGGAGAAGACCTCCGACACCCATATGGAGGCAACCGTAGTGCTAAAGGTCGGTCCGATCAAGGCACGGTTCGACGGCGCGGTGGAGCTGGAAGACCTCGTACCGCCGCGCTCCTACACCATTCGAGGTGAAGGTAAGGGCGGGATAGCGGGCTTCGCCAAAGGCGGTGCCGAAGTGTCGCTGGAAGAGGACGGCCCCGACGCCACCATCCTCTCATACACCGTAAAGGCCGATGTCGGAGGCAAGATCGCTCAGCTCGGCGGCCGGTTGATCGATTCGACCGCGCGCAAGTTGGCCACTCAGTTCTTTTCCCAATTCGGCGAAAAGATGCGTTCGCCGGTGTTGGCGCCGGAAAGTTGAGAACACTTTGTCAGGCTGAGGATGGCAACCAGAATAATTGCAGCAAAAGTGCAAAACGATTTCCTCTCGGCATTGTACAAAATAAGGGCTCATCTCGCCGTTACCGTGATGCTCTAGGGTCAGGACTCGTTGATCAGAGCCAGAAGATGACGGCGGCGGCGATGCAGATGGCGGAGAAGAAGGTGTGGGCGCATCGGTCGTAGCGCGTTGCGACACGGCGCCAATCCTTGAGCTTGGCGAAGAGGTTCTCGACTTTGTGACGCTGGCGGTAGAGTGCTTTGTCATATTCGTATGGGACCTTGCGGCTACGGCTCGACGGGATGCAGGGCTCGATGCTGCGGGCTTCGAGTTCTTCGCGGAACCAGGCGCTGTCGTAGCCGCGATCGGCAATCAGGCTTGAGGCCGCCGGCAGTGCGTCGAGCACGAGACGGGCACCCTTATGGTCGCTCATCTGGCCCTCGGATAACAGCAGGATGATCGGGCGGCCTTCACCATCGCACACGGCGTGCAGCTTCGAGTTCAGCCCACCTTTTGTTCGCCCGATACGACGGGGAACATCCCCTTTTTAAGCAGGCTCGCCGCAGTGCGGTGGGCCTTTAGGTGCGTCGCGTCGATCATGATGCGCTCAGGCTTCGGCCCTTCGCCCGCCAGAGCGGAAAATAACCTATCGAACACGCCGAGCCGGCTCCAGCGGATGAAGCGGTTGTAGAGCGTCTTGTGGGGACCGTAGCCGGCAGGCGCGTCCTTCCACTGCAACCCATTCCTGATGACGTAGACGATGCCGCTGACCACGCGCCTGTCATCGACCCTCGGCACGCCGTGCGACAGCGGAAAATACGGTGATATCCGCGCCATCTGGCGCTCGCCCAAGGACATCTCCGGATACGACTTCGCCGCCAGCGAGATCAACGAAGCGACGGTGCGCCAATTGCACAGATGCGAGTTCATCGACGGAGCACAGAATATCGTGCTTGTCGGCGGACCGGGCACAGGAAAAACTCATGTCGCGACCGCCCTCGGTGTCCAGGCGATCGAGCATCATCGCCGAAAGGTCCGCTTCTTCTCGACCATCGAACTGGTCAATGCTCTCGAGCAGGAGAAGGCCAAGGGCAAGGCGGGCCAGATCGCGGAGACCTTGGTCCGCCTCGATCTGCTCATCCTGGACGAGTTGGGATACCTGCCGTTCAGCGCCTCAGGCGGAGCACTACTCTTCCACCTGTTAAGCAAGCTCTACGAGCGGACCAGCGTCGTGATTACCACCAACCTCAGCTTCAGCGAGTGGGCAACCGTCTTCGGCGACGCCAAGATGACGACCGCTCTGCTCGATCGTTTGACCCACCGTTGCCATATCCTGGAAACCGGTAACGACAGCTTCCGCTTCAAAGCCAGCTCGGCTGCCGCAGCACAGAAGAAAGGAGAAAAAGCCAATCCCTTGACCAAACCCTGATCAGAAAACCATACTTAGAGGTGGCTCACTTCTCGCTGGAAAAACCGGCTCAGTTCCGCGTGGAAACCAACAGCTGGTGATCAACTCCATCACCTATTCCTCTGTGGCCGCCATTCTCAAATCCGGTCTCGATCGAACCAAACCCCAGACAGACCCGGCAAAACCCACCCCGCCGCACACCAACATCCGCGGCGGCTCCTATTACCAGTGAAGGAAAGGAAAGACCCATGCTGACACATCCAACCCTCGACCAGATGCAGGCCCTTGGCCTTGCCGGAATGGCAAAGGCCTATCGCGAACTTGCCGCTCAGACCACCAGCAGCGATCTCAGCCGCGACGAGTGGCTCGGCCTGATGCTCGATCGGGAAACGGCTCTGCGATCCGACAAGCGCCTGACCAACCGCCTTGCGGCTTCCAGGCTCCGCTTTCCCGACGCCTGCATCGAGAACATCGACTTTGCCGCTCATCGCGGTCTCGACCGCCGCAACACGCTGTCGCTTGCGCAAGGGGCATGGTTGAAGGCGCATGAGAATATGATCATCACCGGCCAGACCGGCACGGGAAAAACCTGGCTCGCCTGCGCCTTTGGCCGTCAAGCCGCCCGGCTCGATCATTCCATCCTCTACCTGCGGATGCCGCGTCTGTTCGAAGACCTGGGCCTTGCCAGGCTTGACGGCCGCTTTCCACGCCTGGTCGACAAACTCGCCCGCGTCCAGTTGCTGATCCTCGACGACTGGGGAACCCACACGCTCACAGATCAACAACGCCTCGACCTGCTGGAAATCTTCGAGGAACGCTATCGCCGGAAATCGACCCTGATCACCGCGCAGCTTCCCGTCGCCCAGTGGCATGACATGATCGGAGAACCGACCATCGCAGACGCAATCCTCGATCGGATCATCCATA
This sequence comes from Mesorhizobium sp. 61-13, assembly GCA_001897075.1. Lineage (GTDB taxonomy): Bacteria > Pseudomonadota > Alphaproteobacteria > Rhizobiales > Rhizobiaceae > Mesorhizobium. The sequence goes on from MKRZ01000135.1 coordinate 159,947, forward strand.
ATGCTCACCGCATCGCCCTTGAAGGCGACAGCATGCGACGGCAAAAAACACCATCCCACTTGACCGGCGCTGAAAACGGCGAAATCAATCGCTCATGACTTCAACCAGGAAGGCGAAAATCGACCACACCATGCTGTCCCGGAATTAGTGAAACCACTGTCCGCGATTTAGTGAAACGACTGTCCCGTTCTTCCGAAATACGCACCCCATAGACTTCGGGACAGGGTTGTACGGCTGTGGGCCAAGGAGGCGCTCTCCTAGAGGAGATAACTTCCAGAGGGCGGAAAGCTACGACACTGGTGCCGCTTCTGCCGAGAGGATTGCAGTCGGCGGCAAGGGCAAGCGGCGGAACCGTCTTGCGGGAGGATTGGACGCGGTTGGGAGGCTACGTCATGAGACGATTGGGTGGAAATTTGAAGCAGGACCCGCGTGATGGGCAATGGCTCACACCTAAGCTCGTTCAGACGAGAGCGGGAGATCTCGAAGTGGGTGAATTTGGGAATCCCAACAGCCCAGCGTTGATACTTTTGCCGCACGGTCTCGGCGACTGGTCATCACTTGGACATGTCGCGCTCGACCTCGCCGTACTCGAACCTGATCTGAGAATCGTTTCTTTATCAAGATTGGGTTGCGGGAAAACTCCATGCGTTCGGGCAGGGGTTTCGGATCCTTTGCTCTTTGAAGCGAGCAATACTATCCCTGCTCTGATGGACGCACTCGGCATTGAAGCCGCGCACTTTGTAGGACATGCCGACGGAGCAACTGTTGCGCTGATCTTCGCGGGATTGTTCCCCGATCGGGCACTAAGTGTCGTTGGTCTATCGGCCTATGCTTTTGCCGACCAATACCTTCGAGCGACTCTTGAACCTATGTCTTCGCTGGCCGACGGGCCGCACTCTTTGTCGAACTTTCCATCCGTCGTAGATTCGAACACACGCTTCCTTCGTTGGCGAGAAGACCGGCTATGGGAGTGCGAGACGAATTGGAATGCCATGAAGTTCTTCCGCGGTGGTTCCATTCCAGTGACTTTGATACAGGGCGCGCGAGACGAGTTCATCAGCATCAATCAGGCGGCAGCAATAACTGCCTGCGTCCAAGGTGACGTTTGCTGGATCACGCTCCAGAACGCGGGGCACTTCGTTCACCTCGACAATCCTCAGCAGATCGTCAGGC
>MKRZ01000136.1 GCA_001897075.1 Mesorhizobium sp. 61-13
ATATCCTCCCATGTGCTATATATTTTTTTAACTTGCTATATTAAATGAACTGATGTTGCAATGGGTAATTCGCTCCGGACGGTTCGACGGGGACAGAGCCGCATGCCCCTTGACCCCGCCGGATAATATGCGGATAGGTGATGGCGGTGGTGAGCAGGGGCGTTGAAAAGCGCCGAGGGGAGTGGCTTTTTGTCGGGAAAAGGAAGCAATTCCGTTAAGCTTCGGCACTACAACGAGCGCTTTGTGCTCGATGCCATCCGACGCCTCCGGGAAGCCTCGAAGTCGGATCTGGCCCGCACCGCGAACCTGACCAATGCCGCTGTCGCGGACATCGTCGACAGCCTGGAGGCGTCCGGCTTTATAAAGCAGGTTGGAAAAAGATTCGGCCAGCGGGGCTCGCCGTCCACGCTCTATCGCCTCAATGCCGAGCGTCTGTTCAGTATCGGGATCAAGATCGGCAGGCGCGCACTTGAGGCCGTGATGATCGACTTCGTCGGCAATGTGCGCTCAAGGGAAGAACACGAATACGGCTATCCCGATCCGGCCTCGGTCCTGAAGGCCGGAAATGCGGCCTTGGCCAATTTCAAGCAGCAGGTTGAGCGCCTGGATGAGGCGACCATTGTCGGGCTTGGCATCGCTTCGCCCTATTTCCTAGGCGGCTGGAGCGAGGAGCTGGATTTTCCAAGCGACCTGGGCAGCCGGTGGGAAGCCTATGACCTGACCAATTTCTTTGACCTCGACCCGAAGACCCCGGTCTTTGTCGAAAACGATGCCTCGTCATCGGCCCATGCCGAACTGGTTTTGGGAGTCGGCTCGCGCTTCCGCGACTTCATGCATATCTCAATCGACACGTTCATCGGCGGCGGCCTGGTCCAGAATGGCAAGGTGCACACCGGCCCGCATGGCAACAGCGCAGCACTCGGCCCCTTGCCGGTGTCGCCGTCCGGCCTCGATTCCATGGCTGCCAAGCCGGCCCGCTACCAGAGCCTGCTGCACCGGGCATCGATCTATGTGCTGGTCAATCATCTGAGGTCGCGTGGGGTCGAGATCAACCGCATCCGCGAACTCGATCCGCTGCCGCCTGCGGCGCGTGCGCCGCTGGCTGAATGGATGGACGACTGCGCCGGCGCATTGGTGGAGGCGATAATCGCCATCACCTCGGTCATCGACCTCGAGGCGATCATACTGGACAGCATCCTGCCGAGGCCGATTCATCTGGAGCTGTTGAATCAGGTGCAGACGCAGTTCAACCGGATATCTGCCTTGGGCATCGTGCCGCCGGAAATCCTGAGCGGTCAGTTCGGTTCGCAAGCGTCGCCGATCGGGGCCGCGACATTGCCGATGACGGCACTTCTGGCACCTGACAGCAGCGTTCTGATGATCGGCAAGCACGCGAGCAACCTGACCGGCAGCCTCGTCGATTTTCGCTAGGGTTTTTCGCGGTTAGATGGCGACGAGATGCCCGTTGCCGATGTCCTGCAGGGCCACCTTGTGGGGCGCGTCCCCGACCTTGTAGGTTGAACTCGGGATTTCCTTGTCGAGACGCTCGAACCGGATGCGCCGCCTTGCCGGATCCGGCACCGGCACGGCCTCGATCAGGCGTCTGGTGTAGGGGTGGGAAGGGTTCGAGAACACCTGATCTCGCGTACCCATCTCCAGAATCTGCCCGAGATACATCACCGCGACCCGATCGGAGATATTCTCGACGACCGCCATGTCATGCGAGATGAACAGATAGGCGATGCCGAACTCCCGTTGCAGTTCCTTCAAAAGCTCCAGAACCCGCGCTTGGACTGACACGTCGAGCGCGGATACGCTCTCATCGGCAATGATCAGCTTGGGCTTCAACGCGAGTGCGCGCGCAATGCAGATGCGCTGGCGCTGGCCGCCCGAAAATTCGTGCGGATAGAGATCCATTTGGTCCGCCGACAGGCCGACGCGCTCGAACAGGGAGGCCACCTGGTCCCGACGCTCCTGGCCTGAACCGATGCCGTGTATGAGCATTGGCTCGGCGACGAGGTCGCCGACACGCATGCGAGGATCAAGGGATGCGAATGGATCCTGGAAGATCATCTGTACGTCGCGGCGAACCGCTTTGCGCTCGGCGCTCGAGCTTCCGGGCAAGCTGCGTCCGTTGACGATGATGTCGCCACTGAAAGGGACGAGGCCGGCTATTGCCTTGGCCGTGGTGGACTTGCCGCAACCGGACTCGCCGACAAGGGCGAGCGTCTCGTTGGGGCCAATTGAAAAGCTGACACCCTCCACGGCGTGAACGCGGCGCGTGACCCCGCCAAAAAAACCGCCATGAAGATCGAAGCGGACCTGCAAGTCTCGCACTTGCGCGATGTGTGCCGGATTGGCTGTGATCGGAGTACCGTCGGCCCGTGCCGCGCCGTCGCCGATGCGGGGCACTGCTGCGAGGAGCTGGCGCGTGTAGTCGGCCTTCGGAGCAGCGAATATCTCGGTTGCCTTGCCCTGTTCCACCATTCGGCCATGACGCATGATGATGACCTGGTCGGCCATTTCGGCGACGACCCCCATGTCGTGGGTGATCAGGATGAGGCTTGTTCCGTTTTGACGCTGGAGGTCGCGCAACAGCTCAAGCACTTCTCCTTGCACCGTCACGTCGAGCGCGGTGGTCGGCTCATCGGCGATCAGCACATCGGGTTCGAGCGCCAACGCCATCGCAATCATCACTCGCTGGCGCATGCCGCCGGACAGTTCGTGCGGAAACTGTTTGAGCCGACCTTCTGCCTCGGAAATGCGCACCGCCTTCAGTGCCTCGATTGCACGCTGCCTTGCGTTGCTTCCGGAAAGACCGGTGTGCGTTTCGATTGCCTCGACCAATTGCCTGCCGATAGAAAGGACCGGGTTGAGCGAGGTCATCGGTTCCTGAAAAATCATGGCGATGCGGTTGCCACGAACCGTCCTCATCCGACGCTCGTCCAGCGTGGCAAGGTCAAGATCGCCCAACATGATCGAACCGGCTGCAATGCGGGCGGCAGGCTCGGGCAGGAGACGCATGATTGCAAGCGACGTCATCGATTTGCCCGACCCGGATTCGCCGGCGATGCAGAGCGTTTCGCCGCGTTGGATTTTGAAGGAAAGGTCGGAGACGACTTCTCGTTCCCCTGTTTCGCCGCGAACGGCGACAGTCAGGCCGCTGATTTCAAGCACTGCCTCGGTAGTCGTAGCTGCGACCGGGGCAGAAGTCCCGGCCGTTGGCCTTGTCACAGTCTTGCTCATTCGAAGACGCAGCGCGGGAAGTAGAACGATACGACCCAGTTCGGCTGGTCGACGATCTCGCTGATCCTGAGGTCGCCGCAGACGGAAGCCAGCATGTAGGCATCGACGGCGTTCAGGTTGTAGCGACCGGCAAGCAGGTCGACCATCTGGGCAACGGCGACCTTCGCCCCTTCCATCAGGTCCGGCCCAACTCCGGTCGTCACCTCATAGCCCTTGGCGTCGAGATGGCGTGTCACCGGTCCCGACGTGGTGAAGCGCGGCGTCTTGAGATTGGCGTTCTTCACAAGGTCAAGCGTCAGCACCACGTTCATGGGACTTTCGATTGCCGTTCCGCAAACCTCGCCATCTCCTTGGGCGGCATGGGTATCGCCCACGGAAAACAGCGCTCCGTCCACTTCCACGGGCAGGTAGAGGGTGGTGCCTGCCGAGAGGTCGCGAATATCGAGATTGCCGCCGACACGGCGCGGCGGCACGACAGAGTGCAGTCCTTTCTCGGCGGGTGCGACACCAATCGTGCCGGCAAACGGCTTCAAAGGTACGCGGCCATGTTTGCCGAACAAGGTGGGTCCCATCTTGACCGCGTCATACTGCCAGATCGTGAGTGCCGGTTCGTTGAAGTCATCGGCCAAAAGGCCGAATCCTGGAATATTCGCCGTCCAACCAAAGCCCGACGGCTTGAACTCTTCTATGGTAATCTTGAGCGCATCGCCGGGTTCCGCACCGTCCACGTAGATGGGGCCCGTTACCGGATTGACCTTGGCGAAATCGAGCTTGGCAATGTCGTCGACAGTGCTCTCCGGCGAGATTTGCCCGCCGGAGGAATCGAGACATTCGAAGAAGATGGTTGAACCGGGCGCGGCCTTCTCGGCCGGGACAAACGAGTTGTCCCAGCCGAAATGATGGTTACGCCCGTGGATGGTGTAGTTGCAGTTATTGCACATCGTTCACATACACATGGTCGTAGTTGACGGGAATGTGGACCGGATCGACGTAGAGGTTGTCGGCACCGCCCATGCGCGGAGACTTCATGGTGAAGCGCTGCTCGTTGAAGACGGGTGCCCATGGAGCGTCTTCCATGATCTTGACGTAGATGTCGCTCCACATCTTGTAGCGCTCGTCCGCCTTGGCTGGATCGACGATCGAGTCGGCTTCGGCAGCCTTCTTGTCGAGATCCTCATTGCAGTACCACGACCAGTTCCAGCCTCCCGGAACCGCGCCGCCGCAGCCGAGGATCGGGCCGTAGAAATTCGACGGATCGGGGAAGTCGGCAATCCACGCCATGCCGCCCGACCAGATCATCGGCGCCCCTTCCTTCTCGCCACCGGCGGCAATCACGTTTGCCTGGGCAAGCGCCTGGATGTTGGCCTTGATGCCGATGGCTGCGAGATCCTGCTGGATGCCTTGCGCGATACGTGGGTTCGGATCGGTGTTCATGACATAAAGATCGGTCTCGAACCCGTCGGCATGGCCTGCTTCTGCAAGCAGTTCCTTTGCCTTGGCCGCATCGTAAGGATAGCCCTTGTAGTCCTTGGCATAGCCCGGCATCGACGGCGGCAGCGGCTGGTTGGCCGGCACGGCGCGGTTGTTGATCAACTGCACGATGCGGTCCTTGTTGATGGCCATGTTGACGGCCTGGCGCACCTTGACGTTGTCGAACGGCGGGATGTTGACGTTCATCGTGACATAGCCGGTGTGAAGCTGACCGCCCTCTACGACGCGTGCCTTTTGAGCTGGATCGCTCATCACCTCCTGGAACTTGGCTGGCGGGATGCCGTCGCCGGGGACGTCGATCTCACCCTTTTGCAGGCGCAACAGCGCCACGATGGGCTCCTGGCCGATCTCGAAGGTGATCTTGTTGAGGTAAGGCAGGCCCGTGTTCCAGTAATCAGGGTTCTTCTCGAACACGACGCGTTGGCCGAGCGTCCATTCCGCCAGTTTGAACGCACCGGTGCCAACCGGGTGCTTGCCGAAATCGGCGCCGTATTTCTCGACTTCTTCCTTGGGCACCACATGCGAGAAGTTGATCGCCATGACGTGCAGGAAGGTCGCGTCGGGACGCGTCAACTCGAACTTGACGGTCAGAGGATCGACGACGGTGATGCCGGAGAGCCCGTCCGCCTTGCCAGCGGCGGCCTCTTCATAACCTTTGATCGAACCGAAGAAACCTTGGCCGGGACTCTGCGTCGCCGGGTTCACCACGCGCTCGATCGAATACTTCACGTCTTCGGCCGTCATCTCGCGGCCGTTGTGGAACTTGACGCCCTTGCGCAGCTTGAAGGTGAAGGTCTGCCCGTCTGGCGAGATCTCGTAGCTCTCGGCCATATCCGGACGCAAGGTCGTGGTGCCGGCTTCGTAGTCCATCAAGCCGTCGAAAAGGCTCTTGATCATCGACCAGTTCTGCCAGTCGTAGCCGATTGCAGGATCGAGCGTGGCCACGTCGTCCTTGTAGGTGATGACGATCTCGCCGCCCGGCTTTGCGTTCGGATCGAGTTGTTCGGCCTGGACGTTGGTCGAGGCCATGCCGATCATCAGCGCAAGCGCCGATGCGGCAACTGTGGTTGTCAAAATGCGTTTCATCGCGTTTTTCCTTTCCCTCTGGTTATCTGAGTTTGATGCGTGGATCGATGAATGGGGCGACGATGTCGGCCAACAGATTGCCGAGCACGATTGCGAAGGCGGACACCAGTGTGACGCCCATGATGATCGGAATGTCGACGCGTTGGATCGCTTGCCAGACAAGCTGGCCAATGCCCGGCCAGCCGAACACGCTTTCCACCACGACGATGCCTCCCATCAGGATGCCGACATCGATGCCGATCATGGCGACGATCGGCAGGATCGCGTTGGGCAGCGCGTGGCGGATCAGCACTGTGGCACGCGCCAGGCCTTTGGCGCGCGCAGTGCGGATATAGTCCTGGCGCAGCACGTCGATCATCGAAGACCGCATCATGCGCGCGTACCAGCCGGCGCCAAGAATGCCGACCGTCAGCGAAGGCAGGATCAGGTGCGAGAAGGTGCCGTAGCCGCCGATCGGGAACCAGTTCAGCCGCACCGCAAAGACATAAAGAAGCAACAACCCGACGACGAATTGCGGGGCTGAAACGCCGACAAAGGATGCCACCATCAGCGACTGGTCGGTTGCCGATCCACGCCGCACTGCTGCGAGAAGACCCATGGTCAAGCCGATCAGCAACTCGCAGACGATGGCTCCGACCATCAGGAGAAGTGTTGCAGGCAGGCGCGCCACTATGAGTTCAGACACTTCCGAGCGCTGGATGTAGGAACGGCCGAGATCCCCCTGCACGAGGTTCCACAAATAGCGCCCATATTGAACCAGGAAGGGCTGGTCGAGGCCGAGCTGGCGGCGGATGCTCTCGACCGTTGCAGGTGTTGCGCTGCGGCCCGCGATCTGGCGCACAGGGTCCGCCGGTAAAAGGTAGAGCAGCGCAAAGGTGATGATGGATATGCCGAGCAAGATGAGCAGCGACTGGAACAAGCGACGGCAGAGATAGGCGATCATGTCCGCCCCCGCTGCGTCGGATCGAGAATATCGCGAAGTGCGTCGCCGATCAGGTTGAAGGCTAGCGCAAGGGCGAGGATTGCCGCGCCGGGAAAGAAGACAAGCCAGGGGGCGGCTTGGAAATAGGTCTGGTTCTCGAAGATTATGTTGCCCCAGGACGGGGTTGGCGGCTGCACACCTATGCCCAGATAGGAAAGCGTGGCTTCGAGCAGGACGGTCGTCGAAATGCCAAGCGTGCCCCACACAATGATTGTGGGCACCAGATGCGGAAGGATATGCCGGAACAGGATGCGGGCGCTGCTGGCGCCGATGGTGCGCTCGGCATCGATGAATTCGCGCTCTGCAAGCGAGCTCGTCTGTGTGTAGGTCACGCGCGCAGTCTGGACCCAGTTCACCAGCGCAATGACGAGGGCCACGATCCACAGGCTTGGCTGGAACACTGCGGCGAGGCAGATGGCGAGCAGGAGTGCGGGGAAGGCCATCATCAGGTCGGTGAAGCGCATCAGGATGCTCCCCACCCAGCCGCGAAAGTAGCCGGCAGTTACGCCGACAAGCGTCCCAATGATCAGGGCAATGCCGTTGGCTACGATGCCGATGATGAGTGAAGTGCGCGCGCCGTAGAGAATTCGCGTCAGCAAGTCGCGCCCGAGCAGGTCGGTTCCCAACCAGAATGTGGCATTCGGCGGCAGCGGCTCGCCTGTGAGCGTCAGGCCGTCGAACATCTGCTGATCGGGGTCGAAGTTTGTCAGCCACGGAGCCAGCAACGCGCCCAGCACGACGACTGCCACGACGGCGAGGCCGATGAGGGCCAAAGGTCGCCGAGCAAGTTTCTGCAGGACCCCTCGCTTCGGCCTTGCCGAGACATTGGGTCGTGCGGGCAGATCAGGCGAGGCGGGAATGCTCATCGTCGCCCTCCTTCTCCGACATAGCCACGATGCGCCGCGCGGCATCTTCCAGATTTACCTGCCAACTCATCGCCAGCGACCGCAATTGAGCATAGCCGCGCTCGGGGTCGGCACCTCCAGCCAGCGCCGCCACTGCGCGCACGATGGTCTGGCGTTCGGCAACCCGCGCTTGCAGCGAGGCGATTTCGCCTGCCAAGCGCTTGCGCGCTTCAAAGCTTTGCCGGGCAATCAAAAGCGAGGTGTAGACGCCTGAATTGCCGACCGGCTTCATCAGGTGCGCATCCGCCTTGTGCGAAAACAATGCCCATTCGATGCGGCCGGGCGCTTCCGACCCGATCAACGCCACAATGGGCATTGGCGCTTCGCCGGGTTTCCAAGGAAACTGTTCGTCGAAACCCAGATCGACATCGAAGAACACGAAATCAGCCGAGAGTGCGGCTGCCGGCAATTCCGGCCAGCAATCGGTGACATTTAGGCCGATTGCCGAAAGCTGGCGGGTAATTACTTGCAGCGTTGGGTGCGGGCGATGCAGCACGAACGCCGACGCCCCCCCAAGGTTCGGAATCCTCGCCCTCGTCGTCATGGCACCGCCTTGAGCCGTGGCCGGCCGAAAACGACGCTGCGGTCATAACGTGACAGATAGGGGTCCGGCGCAACCGCCTCTTGCCGGCTGATCTGACGAAAGCCTGTTCCTTCGATCTGGCCAATCACCACCGGCATGGTAGCGTGTTGGGTCTGGGGGTCGATTTCGGTCTGGCCAAACGGGGTCGTAAATTTCCTGCCGGAGAATGCGGTGGGCAAATCCGCCCATCCGGTTTCGGGCTCGCGCGAAAGGATGTCGGCAAGAATACGGACGCTGGCGTAGGCGGACGCCTCGAACGACGATGCGTGCGTTCTTTTCGCGGCAGGTTTGCCCGAATCGTGGAAATACGGGCCGGCGGACAGATGGCCCTGGCCCGCCTCACCGATGGCCGGCAACTCGCATTCGGTGAGATTGCAGGAAATGACCGGGCATCGCTGCGGCAGGAAATGGGCGTCCTCGGTTCCAAGCGCGGCATAGGCGGCGAGGAACGCATAGGAAGAGGGTCCGATCAGGTTATTCAAAACGAAGTCGGGACGAGTGGCGCGTATCTCCTCGATGAGGCGCGAAACGTCGCTCTCGCCGAGCGGCAGATAGCGCTCGCCGCGAACCTCGCCTCCCGCGTCTGCAATCAGGTCGCGTGCAACGCGGTTGGTCTCCCAACCCCAGATATAGTTGGATCCCAACAGGAACCCATTCGGGCCGAAGCGTGGCACGACATAGCCGAACAGCGGTACGAGCTGCTGGTTCGGGCAGGAGTGCATGTAGACGACGTGATCGTTCGTCTCGAAGCCCTCATAGGGACAGGCATACCAAAGCGTGCCTCCGGTCTTCTCCAGCACCGGTATGACTTCCTTTCGGCTCAGCGAGGTTACGCAACCGATGACGTGGCGTGCCGAGCTTTCACGCAGGATTTCGGCACAACCGGTCGCGTAGCGGTCGGCATTGCCTTCGGGATCACGCTCCACCGCGACAAACTCGATCGGGCTTTCCCGGTCGGCGTTGACATCGGCAATCGCGGAAAGCGCACCGGCGCGGCAGGCATCCGACACCAGCCGGTAATTGCCGGAACGCGAATAAAGTATGCCGATTTCGACGCGCCGCTTCAAACACCACTCCAAAATGACAAATGCCCCGCAGCCAGCGCGGTAGCGAGGCATACGGGGCATTTTTGCCGTCCGGCATCCAAGGCCGGTATTTGTTAGTCAGCCTA
>MKRZ01000137.1:0-2609 GCA_001897075.1 Mesorhizobium sp. 61-13
GCATTACTGTCCTAAATTTCCTATGACAGAATTCCGGAAACCGCACAAGACCGTTTCGTAAAAAATGCCGCCGAGAGACGATAGAAAATTACGCAGATGGTCGCACCACAGCAATTTTCGAATACGCATCTGGGGCGAGAAAATGCTGGCTTCATAGGAGCAGCATAAGCTGGCACTTGCACGAATTCGAAGAAGTTGCTCAATCTCGCGGCGATTTTCCTGACAGTCATGGACCGACAAATGTTCTTCGCTTCCGACAATTGGGCCGGCGCCCATCCCGCTATCGCAGCTAATTTGTCAGCCAATGCGGGCGGATTCTCCACCGCCTATGGCGACGGCACATTGGACAGGGCGGTCTATCAGCGCTTCAATGAAATCTTCGAGCGGGAAGTGGCCGTCTTCTTCGTGGCTACGGGCACCGCGGCCAATTCACTCGCGCTGACGGCCTACAACAAGCCTGGGGGCATCTCTTTTTGCCATCGCGAATCGCACGTCATTGAAGACGAATGCGGCGCACCGGAATACTTTTCTGGTGGTGCACGTCTCCATGCTGTGGACGGTCCGCTCGGCAGGATTGATCCAGCAAATCTGGAAAAAGCGCTTGGCCGCCTGACACCGGAATTCGTGCATGCAGGACGGCCTATGGCGGTCTCCATAACGCAATCCACTGAAGCAGGAACTGTCTACGGACTCGGCGCCATAGAAGCTATTTCCGCGATTGCAAAACGACACTCGGTTCCCTTGCACCTCGACGGCGCTCGCTTTGCCAATGCGCTGGTGTCACTCGACACGACACCAGCGGAAATGACCTGGAAACGCGGCGTCGATATCGTGTCCTTCGGTGGCACCAAGAACGGTTGCTGGTGCGCCGAGGCGGTTGTCCTGTTCGACTTGGACAGAGCCAAGGAGCTTGCATTCCTGCGCAAGCGAGCCGCGCAGCTTTTCTCAAAGTCGCGTTTTATCGCAGCACAGTTCGACGCCTACTTCCAAAACGATCTTTGGCTGGATACCGCCAAGCATTCAAACGCGATGGCGTCTCGACTGGCCAACGCTATCAAGGCTTCAAAAGTCGGGCGGCTTGCCTGGGCGCCTGAAGCGAATGAAGTGTTTGCCATTATTAAGAGGGATGACGCCAAGAGGCTGCAGGGATCAGGTGCGGCATTCTACGATTGGCATTCGCCGGCTGGTTTTTCCGGACAAATCGGCGAAGACGAGGCGCTCTACCGTTTCGTCACCAGCTTCGCGACAACGGTCGACGAGGTCGACCGCTTTGCCGGGGCAATTGGCACTTAACACGTCCGGAGAAACAAAAGGCGGCGCCTCGCGACGCCGCCCTTCTCTCGGGAGGATGAGAGAATTTTTAGTGTGCAGCAGCCTTTGCTTCGATCTGCTTGGCCTTGGCCGGAGCCGAAGTGATCGCAATCTTGCGCGGCTTCAACTCCTCGGGAATGTTCCGCTTGAGGTCGACGAACAGAAGACCGTTTTTCAACTCGGCGCCGAGAACATCGACGTGGTCGGCAAGCTGGAACCGGCGCTCGAACGAGCGCGAGGCAATACCGCGGTAAAGCAGCTCGGAGCCCTCGCCCTCAGTGCCTTCCTTGCGCTCACCCTTGACCGTCAGCACATTGCGGTGCGCTTCGATCGAAATCTCGTCATCCGAGAAGCCGGCCACCGCCATGGAAATGCGATAGGCGTCGTCACCGGTCTTTTCGATATTGTAGGGTGGATAGGTCTGCGCACCTTCAGGCTGGGCAAGCGAATCCAGCATGGTGAAGAGGCGATCAAAGCCCACGGTCGAACGATAAAGAGGGGAAAAATCAACATGACGCATGGTGTGTTCTCCTGTCGAGCAACAATGTTTGCGTTGTGGTCCGACCAGAAACCCTAACGGCGTTTCCTGAACCAGCGGTCCCGACATCGGCGACCGCAAGGATCATTTGGGTGCGCCACCCAACGGTTTCAAGGCTCTTTTTCAAGGCTGGCATGGTGATGCGATGAACGCACGATGAACCGGTCGCTCAAAGCTTGTTCAGCCTCACATCGCTACTCCTGAGGACAACGGAAGAGCGGATCAGATCAGCCGCACCGTGCCGAACCGGGTGTAACGTCCCTTCCTCCCGGATCGACAAGGCCGGGAGCGCGCCTTCGGGCAGCTTCCGGCCTTACACTGGAAATCCTTTGCAATTCACGCATTTGCTTTCTATCACCGTGCTGATGCCTCGCCAGCCGGACCGAAACCCTTACGACGCTCCTAAAGAGACGGGCCAAAGCGCCGAATGACGGACCTTTTCTTCCATACGCCCGACAATCCATTCCCCGACAACGCAACGGCAGGTTTCCTGACCGCGCATGACGGTCGAAAAATTCGCTACGCGCGCTTCGCACCGGCCAGCCGCCCGGACAATGGCACCGTCGTGCTTTTGCAGGGCAGAAACGAGTGCATAGAAAAGTACTTCGAAACGATCACCGATCTGTCTGCAAAGGGATTTGGGGTCGCAACCTTTGATTGGCGCGGGCAAGGCGGGTCAGACCGGCTACTGCGCAATCCGCAACGCGGCTACGTCAAGAGCTTCCGCGACTACGCCTCGGACCTGGAACAATTCTTTGAA
>MKRZ01000137.1:2789-7204 GCA_001897075.1 Mesorhizobium sp. 61-13
ACGATCCTCAGCCTGTTCGGCCTCGGCCGGCTGTATGCGGCATGGGGCCCGCGCCCCAAACAATCGGCGCCTTTCGAAACCAACAATCTGACGTCGGATGCAGCGCGATATCGGCGCAACACGTCGATCTATGAAGCACACCCGCAACTTGCTCTTGGCGGCCCGACCATCCGCTGGCTACGCGCGGCAAGTTCGGCGGCAATCGCCGTCAGCGACCAGGAGTTCATGGCCAACATCCGCATACCGACGTTGATCATTGCAGCAGGTGCAGACACCGTCGTTTCAACCAAGGCAGTTGCCTCTTATGCAAGACATCTTAGGCTGAGTTCGCTCCTGACCATTGACGGCGCGCGCCACGAACTGCTCCAGGAGGCAGATCTCTATCGCGAGCAGACGCTCGCAGCGTTCCATGCCTTCATTCCGGGGACTGACGGCAGCGCCTCTTAGCTGAACAATCAGCCCCTGAGCGCAGCCATAGCCGCCGCGTGGAGCTCCGGCGTCGCCGCTGCAAGGATGTCACCCCCTTGTTCGGCGGGCTTGCCGTCAAAGGTGGTGATGACCCCGCCCGCTTTCTCGATGATCGGGATCAATGCCACGATGTCGTATGGTTTCAAGCCCGGATCGGCAACGACGTCGACATTGCCCGCAGCCAGCATGGCGAAGGCGTAGCAATCGGTACCGTAACGGGCTAACCGAACCTTTCGTTCGAGCTCGTCGTAGTAGGAACGCATCTGCCCCTGGAAAAGCGACGGCGTCGTGGTGAACAGGATCGCATCGGAAAGCTTCGTGGTCTTTCGCGTCGCAAGTTTGCGCGGTCCGCCAGGCCCCTCATAGTGCGATCCGGAGGCGTTGGCGTAGTAAAGTTCACCGGTAAAGGGTTGCGACATCAGTCCGGCAACTGCGTCGCCATCGACGGTCAAGCCGACCAGCGTTCCCCACACTGGCACGCCCGAGATGAAGGCACGAGTTCCGTCTATCGGGTCGATGATCCACACATACCGGCTCGATAGGTTCTCGCTGCCGTGCTCTTCGCCCAGGATGCCATGGTCGGGAAATTGTGTGTTGATGAGTTTCCGGATAACCCGTTCCGCTTCCTGATCCGCTTCGGTAACCGGGTCAAAGCCACCCGCCAGCTTGTTGTCCACCGCACCTTGGCTGCGGAAACGCGGCAAGGTCTCTGCTGCCGCAACATGGGCGATCTGCCGAATGAAGTCGGTTGAGATATCCAAAGCTGTCTCCAAAAAGGGCGCCAACGCAAACCGTCGGTATCGGCCTCTGTCATATCAAGATCGTGGCTGGAATGTCACGCGCCGAAGAACCGCGGCAATTTCTACCCTGCCCGGTTAACCGTGATCGCTTGACATTTGTGCAGCGCACAATAGGCTCGTCTTCGGACAGGGTTTCCTGTCCATGCCCTCCTTGGGCGTTTCCTCCCTAGACTCAAGACCGCGTCGTGCAAGCGATGCGGTCCTTTTTTATCCCGGGCAGGCTATTCGGCGGCCAGAGGATGGTCGAGGAAATGATAGTCGGGGATCGCCATCAGGTCCGCGCAAAACAAGGCCATGTCTCGTGCAAGCGCGTCAAATCCAGACGTCTTCTGCAATGTCTTTTCGTGCATGTAGAGACCACGGTTCACTTCGATCTGAAGCGCATGCAGATGACGCACCGGCCGCCCGTAATGCTCGGTTATGAAGCCACCGGCGTACGGCTTGTTGTGGGCGACGGTATAGCCCATCGCCGACAACAGATTGATGGCGGTCTCGGTCAAGGCTGCCGATGCCGAGGTGCCGAAGCGGTCGCCGACGATGAAATCCGGCCTGAATCCATTTTCGCCTATTCGTATGCTGGCCGGCATGGAGTGGCAGTCGATAAGAATCGCGAAGCCGAATGCGGCATGGGTTCGCGAAAGCAGCCTCTTCAAGGCCTCGTGGAAAGGCTTGTAGACAATCTCGATTCGCGCAATCGCCTCGGCCAGCGGCAGGCGACCGGAATAGATGTCGAGCCCCTCGCCCACCAGCTTCGGCACGGTGCCCAGACCGCCCGCCACCCGCGCCGAACGGATATTGCAGTAAGGCGGCACCGGCTCGGCAAACATGCGCGGATCGAGTTCCCACGGCTCCCGATTTACGTCGAGATAGGCACGTGGAAAGTTCGCCGCCAGCATCGGCGCGCCGAGCATGATCGCACCGCCGAACAGCTCGTCAACATAGCAATCCTCGGAACGGCGGATCGCATTGCGGTCCAGCCGCGCCATCGCCAGGAAGCGCTCGGGATAATACCGGCCGCTATGCGGTGAGCTGAAAATGAACGGCACGCGCTGCTCCGCCCCCGCGCGGATCTCGAAGGGCCGGACGACCGAAAAATCCTCAGCAGGTGTGGTCAAAGGGGTTTGGCCCGTAAGCGGAAACACATCATCGTCAAAAACTGCCATCTTGAATGCGATGTGTCCAGCAACTCGGCGGTCTAGCCGGTGCCCTTGTGCACGGTCTTTCACATGAACGTTCACTTGATCTTTACCGGCCCGCCTTCATATAGAGGATGGTTAACGGGCCAGCCGGGGGCGGTCCGGGCGGGTGATTCGGACGGAACACGATGGCACGCATTCTTCTTGCGGAAGACGACGACGACATGCGCCGTTTCCTGGTCAAGGCGCTGGAACGCGCCGGCTACCAGGTCAGCGATTTCGACAATGGCGCAAGCGCCTATGAGCGGCTGCGCGAAGAGCCCTTCTCCCTGCTGCTGACGGATATCGTCATGCCCGAGATGGACGGCATCGAACTGGCCCGTCGGGCAACCGAAATCGATCCGGACCTCAAGGTGATGTTCATCACCGGTTTCGCAGCCGTCGCGCTCAACCCCGATTCCAAGGCTCCGAAGGACGCCAAGGTTCTTTCCAAGCCATTCCATCTGCGTGATCTCGTCAACGAGGTCGAAAAGATGCTTCAGGCCGCCTGATCTTTTCGTTTCCCGCTATTGACGTACCGGGGCAAAAGTGGTGTATGCGCGGCTTCGGATGGGCGTATAGCTCAGCGGGAGAGCACTACGTTGACATCGTAGGGGTCCCAAGTTCGATCCTTGGTACGCCCACCATCCAAACTCCTGAATTCGCTGAAGAAATGAGCCCTTGACGGGGCTCGCGGGCACCACCCGCAGCTTCGGCGGGTGAGTTCGCCGAAATTCCCCTCGCTTGCCGCGTCCCCTCTCCCATCGTTCTTTAGTCGCAAAGCATTTAAACCGATTGAAAAGACATTGCGTTGGGATGACGTAAGGTTCTATGGTTCGTTGGCTGGTGCAATGGCGCGAAGACGAGAGACGCCGCCGCCGGGGAGGACAACTGCCATGGCATTTCTGGAAATCGACGGCCTGAGGAAACGCTTCGGCCAAGTGGAAATCCTCAAGGGCATCGACCTCGAGCTCGAAAAAGGCGGCTTCCTCGTGCTGGTCGGGCCTTCGGGTTGCGGCAAGTCTACCCTTCTCAACACCATTGCCGGCCTTGAAACGGTGACCTCGGGCCAGATCCGTGTCGATGGCAAGGCCATCAACGATCTTCACCCGTCCAAGCGCGACATCGCCATGGTGTTCCAGAGCTATGCGCTTTACCCGAACATGACGGTTGCCGGAAACATCGCCTTCGGCATGGAGATGCGCGGCGTTCCGGCAGCGGAGCGCGAGGTAGCCGTCGCCAAGGTGGCGAAGACCTTGCAGATCGAACATCTGTTGCAGCGCAAGCCTTCGCAATTGTCCGGCGGCCAGCGCCAGCGCGTCGCCATGGGCCGGGCGCTGGTGCGCGATCCCAAGCTGTTCCTGTTCGACGAGCCGCTTTCGAACCTCGACGCCAAGCTGCGCGTCGACATGCGCATCGAGATCAAGCGCCTGCACGCCACGACGGGAACGACCATCGTATATGTCACGCATGACCAGATCGAGGCGATGACGCTGGCATCCAAGATCGCCGTGATGCGCGACGGCGAAGTTCAGCAATTCGGCACGCCGGCTGAAATCTACAACAACCCGGCCAATCTGTTCGTCGCCGACTTCATGGGATCGCCGGCGATGAACCTGATCCCCGGCACCATCGACAGCAATGGCCGCGACCTCAGCATCGTGCTCGAGCGTGAGGCGCGCACGCCGATCGTGCTGTCTCTGGCGAATGCACCAAGCGGGCTCAACGCATTCAAGGGCAAGCCGGTGGTGTTCGGGGTTCGCCCGGAAGCGCTGACCGATCCGGAGGGAGCGGAGCGCAACGCCACCAACATCGCAACCGCCGATTGCCATATCGAGGTCGTCGAGCCGGCCGGCTCCGATACCTTTGCCGTGACCAATTTGGGCGGCAAGGGCGTGGTGGCGCGCCTGCGTGCGGATGCCACGATCCGGGCCGGTACGGATACGCCGCTGGCCTTCAACCTTGCCAAGGC
>MKRZ01000138.1 GCA_001897075.1 Mesorhizobium sp. 61-13
TGCCATCGTCCACTTCTACCAGGCCTTTGCCGAGGCGGGACTGCCATCGTCCACTTCTACCAGGCCTTTGCCGAGGCGGGACTGGACCCGGCCAGGATGCCGATCGCCAGCCTGACCACCAGCGAGGCGGATATCCAGGCGATGGGGGTTACGGCTGCCGTCGGCCACATCACCTCGGCGACCTATTTCCAGTCGCAGGAGAGCCCGCAGAACAGGGCGTGCCTGGAGCGCTACCGGCGCAAGGTCGGCGGCGACGTCGTCACCAACATGTGCTGGGAGGCGGCCTATTTCCAGCTTCACATCGTGGCGCAGGCGTTGCGCAGGTGCGGCACCGACAAGCCCGACATCCTGCGGCCCGCCATTCTCGGCTCCGAGTTCGACGCGCCGCAGGGGCGCGTGCGCATCGATCCCGTCAACGCGCATACCCATGTCTGGCCCAAGATCGGGCGTGTTGCCCAAAATGGCCAGTTCGACATCCTGCTTGCCTCCCAAACCGCCATCGCCCCCGAACCATACCTTGTCAGCCACTACCCAGACGAACTCGAAACCCCAATGGCCGGATGGCATTAGGACCGCGCCAGCCACGCGATGGTCATCCTGGCCGGATCATTGCGAACGAATTGGCGATACCATTGCCAGCGACATCTTGAACTGAGCCCTGAGTTGCATGGGCCATGACAATGTCGCCCTCGCCGATGCATAGGCCTAGAGCCATGCCCAGATGCTGCATCTTCGCGACCGGCAATGCCATCGGCATGAAATGAGATCGTCCTGTCCGAACACACCGGCAACAGTGCCACTGGGTTGAAGGCACACACAAACGTCGCCGTACCCAAAGTGCAGGCAGGTAGTCTCCCTATAAATTCTTGATTCAAATTGCGCGGCGTTGCTTGCGGTAGCGCGCGAACTCGGTAAGGGCCGTCTCGGTCAGCGGCCTGCACAGCGCGTAGCCTTGCAGCAGGTCGCAACCCATATCGCGCAATCTCTGGGCGTGCTTCATGGTTTCGACCCCCTCCGCCACCACTTCGATACCAAGTGACTTGCCGATATCGATAATCGAAGCGACTACTTGGCGTTGCTTTGGGGACTCCACGATCGGCACGATAAGCTGGCGAGCGATCTTCAGGCGGCGCGGCTGAAGCCGAAGCAGGCTGACGATTGACGCATAGCCTGTGCCGAAGTCGTCGATTTCGATGTCTATGCCGAGTTTCTTGATTTGCTCGACGTTGCGTACGACGACTTCATCGTTCTCATCGAGAAAGATCGACTCGACAAGTTCGAATGAAACCGAACCAGATGGAATGTCGAGCTTGTTGAGGCTCTTGATCAATTCTTCATCGCGCAGGCGTCGTGCCGACACATTGACCGATATCCGCGGTATCGGCAGGCTCGACAGTTTCCACCGCGCGAAATTGGCCAGCGTCTGCTCGAGGATCACCTTGTCGATATCGGCAACGACATTCAGTTCCTCGGCAACGCCCAGGAATGCGTCCGGTGTCAGCAGCCCTTCACGAGGATGGTTCCAGCGGGCCAACGCCTCGACGCCGGCTATTTCCAGGGTTCTTGCATCGAATTGCGGTTGATAGTGCGCGCAAAATTCGTTGCGCTCCAGCCCACCGAGAATCTCGTCCGCCACGCGCTTAGTCCTGACGATTTCGGCCTGCAGGGTTTTGCTGAAGAATTCGTGCCGGTTGCGCCCCATGCTTTTTGCCCGGTAGAGCGCGATATCGGCATTCACCAACAGCCGCCGCGAATCGGGCAGATCCGCATCCTCAAGCGCAATGCCGATGCTGACACCGAACCGGCATTGATGGCCATGGTAGAAAACGGGCTGACGCACTTGAGAAATAACCTCGTCGGCCAGCACGCCAAGTTGGTCCGGATCGAAGCCCGAACGGCATAGAACAACAAACTCATCTCCACCGATGCGGGCAACGAAATCTTCCTTCCTGACAACAGACTTCAAGATCGCAGCCACATGGATCAGCATGGCGTCACCCGCCGCATGGCCAAGCGTATCGTTGATCTGCTTGAAACGGTCCAGATCGATATGGAGGATAGCGATCTTGCCGGATGCATACGAACCGGCGCGTTTGAGTTCGCTATCCAGATACCGCCGATTGGGCAGACCGGTCAGGGAATCGTGCAGCGCATCGTGTTCTATTCTCGATTGTGCCTCCACCAGTTCCACATTCCGGCTTTCGGCGAGGTTTTTCGCGCCCTGCAGTTCGCGCGTCAGCGTGATATCGGCCGTAACGTCCCATTCGGCGCCAACCAATTTGGGCGTCTCGTCCCCGTCCTGGTAGCGGACCGCACGCGCCCGGACATGCTTGATTTGTCCATTGGGCAAAAGCAGTCGGTACTCCGATGAGTAAAAGCCCTGGGCAACCCCACGCTCGAAATCGATCCTGGCGCGCTCCCGGTCATCGGGATGAACGGCATTCGCCCAATCTTCAAGGCGCCTTTGGGTTCCATCCGCGGGCCTGCCGTAGATTTCATTGAGGCGATCGTCCCACCAGACCACATTCGTTTGCAGATCGAGTTCCCATACTCCAAGCTGCGACGCATCAAGCGCCAGTTCCAGCCGCCGCGACAGCCTGCGCAGCCTTTGTTCGCTGTCGTGCAGGTCGCGATAATGTTCCTGTCTTTCCCTGAATAACCTGCCGGCAACTGTAATCGGCCCGATGACCAGCAAGCCGCCGGCGAGCATTATTGCCCTTAGCAGCCATGTATTGGTGCGAGCTGAATCCCATCCCCCCATCGGAATTGCGTCGATTTGCCAGGACCCCGTTGGAAGAACGACCTGCGCGGTGACCGGCATGTCATCGGTTATGCGGGCGTCCCCATAGAAGCGGGTACCCCGACCGCCCAGGGCGTCCTTTCCGGTCAACGCGATTTCAATCGGAAGATTTTCATCGAGAAGACCCGAGTCCTCGTAAAGCTCGCGCATGTCGATAACTGCGGAGATCACACCCCAAAAAGTCTCGTTAGGTTCACCTCGGTTGAGAAACACCGGAAACCGGCCGATAAATCCCTGCCCGCCCTGGCGTAGGTCAACTGGGCCAGCCAGTATCATTTGGTGTGTATCGCGCGCTCGCAGTGCCGCTTCGCGCTGCTTTTCGTCCTTGTTGTAGTCAAGCCCGATTGCTTTCTCGTTCCCTTCCAACGGGTACATCAAGGTGATGACGAGGCCGGGTGCGCCTGCGATGTTGCGAAGCTGGCTTTCTTCCTGGAACACATTCTTCGCAAGTTCGGCAAAGCGGTCTTGCTTCATGTCCGGCTCAGTGACGATCGTTGCAACAAGGCCGCGGACAAGCTGGATATCAGCGTTGATATGGCCCTCGAGCTTGGCGCGAATGAGATTGACGTGACTGGCAACCTCTGCCCGCAGCGACTGCTCGGACACGATCTTGTTTTGGTAATCGGCAAAAAACGCGGCCAGCAAAAGCACGACCGTTGCGATCGCCGCAGGGATGTTCGACCATGTTGCTACGGCATGCCAAAGCCGGCGAAATTTGACGATAGACAAACGCATCGTACCGCTGATGTTAAACGCACCTGTAGCGTCTCGCGGTCACCTTAAATGCAACTAACTTAAATTAGCCTTGCAGTGTTACGTACAAAACATTGGATGATCATTCCATTTGCCTGTCATGCCAAGCATGGGCCAAACCAACGTTTGCAGCGGTGCCGAAAAGCGATTTCAGAACCTCGGCAAAAAGTGTATCACCGCTTTCGCTACACGAAATTCCATTCGGTTAAGACATTGCATGATAGAATTTCGTTGTGTCATTGAGATCCCATCGTACCCTCCGAGATGTTGCAGCAGCCGATGAGCGAAGACAAAAATCCGGAATATGTCGAAGCGCTGGCGCGTGGCCTCGCCGTCATCGAAGCATTTGATGAGACGACGCCGGAAATGACGCTGACCGAGCTTGCCCGCAAAGTCGACATGTCGCCTGCCACGGTCAGGCGCAACCTGCATACGCTTGAGGCGCTGGGTTTCGTTCGCCGCAACCACAAGCATTTCCTGCTTGCGCCGCGCATCCTTACCCTGGGCTCAGCCTATCTGAAGGCGGTTCGCGTCGACGAAGCCATCATGCCCGAACTCCATCGCATCACCGAATTGTTCGGCGATGCCGCCAATGTCGGCGTGCTCGATGGCACCAACGTCCTCTACATAGCCCACGTGTCCGAAACCCGGGCAGCGCGCCGCATGGCCAGCATCGGCGTCACCTACCCCGCTTACGCGACATCGATGGGGCGCGTCCTGCTGGCGCATTTGCCGCCGGAAGACCTCGATGCCTATTTCCAGAAAACAGAGTTGCGCAAGCTCACCGACGTCACAGTCACCAGTGAAAAAGAGATGCGCAAGATTCTCGCAGACGTCCGGGTCAACGGCTACTCGGTTACCGTTGACCAGCTTGACTACGGCATCACGGCGCTCGCCGTGCCGATCCGTGACAACGTCGGCAAGGTAGTAGCTGCCGTCAATACTTCCGGCTATTCGCCGCGACTGAAACCGCAGGACCTTCTGGAGCAGCGACTTGCCGAGTTGCAGGTGGCGGCTGCCCGCGTCTCCAACCTGCTCCTTCGCTACCCTGCCCTGCTGCATTCGCTGGGCATGCATTGACGTATCGGGCCGAGGGATAAAATCGGCCATTTCGATAGTTGTCATAGACAACCAAGGACAAGCAAACCAAGCCCTGCGCGCTCAGAAAAGCACGCCGGATCAGAGGCGCTTGCCTGCTCGCGTCTCAGCCACCTCGCCCTCATTTCACTTATGTACAAAAACCGCCTTGCCACGCTTGACAACCACATGTCGGAATCTTCATAATCCGAAAATAATTTCGCCTGACGAATTTTTGAGTTGAGGACACGCTACCTGTAGGGCGGCTCCTCGGCTGGGGAGGCAAGGGGTTGGCACCGCTACGCGTTGCAGTTCTGATTGGAAGCTCGAGGCCCGGTTCCGTGAACCAGAGCCTTGCCAAGGCGATGATGCGCCTTGCGGGAACAGACATTACCTTCGACGTTCCCCAACTCGACGACTTGCCTCTGTTCAATCAAAGCCTCCTCGAGGCTGGCATGCCCTCGCCTGTCCTTCGCTTGCGAAAGTCGATCGAGGCTGCCGACGGCATTTTGATTGTGACGCCCGAGCATAACCGCTCGATCACCGCGCTCCTGAAGAACTCGCTCGATTGGTTGTCGCGGCCCGCCAATGCCAATTCCTGGACAGGCAAGCCGGTGGCAATCGCCGGCGCATCCCTCGGGCGACTGGGCACGGTCGCTGCGCAGCAGCATTTGCGCGCAATATTGGGTTACCTCGACATGCCCACCATGGGTCAGCCCGAGGTCTACCTGCAATTGACGCCGGGCATGTTCACGGGCGACGGCGAGATCGCCGACGAATCCACCAAGGCATTCCTGCAAGGCTACATGCAAAAGTTCCACCGCTGGGTGCGTACCCACTCCCGGGTCGCAGAGCCGGTCCCCGGCTGACGGTTTGAGCGTGCGAGAAAAATCATGAAAATCGGCAAACAGACCTCACCCTTCCAGTCCATCTGCACGTCCAACCCCGAGACGATCATCGTGCGTGGCCACGATCTGGTCGAAAATCTCGTCGGGGAAATCTCATTCACGGACCACATCTGGCTTCTCATCACCGGCCAGATGCCGACGGATGCGCAGCGCCGCATTCTCGACGCGACGCTGGTTGCCATCGCCGAACACGGCATGGTGCCGAGCGTCCAGGTGAGCCGCATGACCCTTGCCGCCGCACCCGAGGCCCTGCAGGGAGCTGTCGCGGCGGGCCTCTTGGGCTGCGGCTCCGTCATCCTCGGAGCCTCCGAAGCGGCGGGCCGTCTTTATCAGGACATCGTCGACGAGCAGGAGACGGCAGCCGGCAGTATAGATGCGGCGACTGAAACCGTGCTTCGCCGCTATCGCGCCGAAAAGCGCGCCATTCCGGGCTATGGCCACCCCCTTCACAAGGGGCGGGACCCTCGCGCCGAAAAGCTCATTTCACTGGGTGAAAAAGTCAAAACCGCCGGCATTTATGCGCAGGTCGCGCGAGCGGTCGAGCGCATCCTGCCCGAAATCATCGGCAAGCCCCTGATGATGAATGTCTCCGGCGGGATTCCCTGCGTGCTGCTCGATGCCGGCTATCCATTGCTGGCGTTGAAGGGCGTTCCGCTTCTGGCGCGCACCGCCAGCCTGGTCGCCCATTTGCTTGAAGAGCAGCAGCGCTCCATCGGCTTCATCATGTCCAGCGGCGCGGCAAGCGTCATCAGCTACGACGGTCCGGCTCCGGACGGCTTCGTGGCCAACGAGAATTAAGGCAAGCCATGACAAGCGTATTGAACGGAATTCGTATCGTCGAGCAAGGCACCTTCATCACCGGCCCTTGTGCCGGCATGATGCTTGCGGATCTCGGAGCAGATGTCATCAAGGTGGAGTCGGCGGGCAACGGCGACCCTTACCGCGCCTTCAAGACAGGGTTCTACAGCGCCCATTTTCAGGCCTACAATCGTAACAAGCGCGCAATCGGGCTTGACCTGAAAGCCCCTGCCGACAGGGACGTTTTCTACCAGCTCATCGCCCAGTCCGATGTCTACATCCAGAATTTCCGACCCGGCGCTGCCGCTCGCTTCGGTGCCGATTTCGATACCCTGATCAAGATCAACCCGAAGCTTATCTATTGCTCGATCAGCGGTTTCGGACCGGACGGCCCTTACGCGCAGCGGCCCGTATATGATTCCGTCGCCCAGGCGGTCAGCGGCTTCCTCAGCGTCGCCATCGATCCGAAACAGCCGCGTTTCATCGGCCCCGCCTTGGCCGACGCGATTACCGGCATCTATGCCTCGCTGGGGATCTCGGCTGCATTGGTGGAACGCAACAGCACCGGCAAAGGCAAGCGCATCGACATTTCGATGCTGGAAGCGATGATGCATTTCGCGGTGGAGCCATTCATGGGCTACTTTGCGCTCGGCGAAGAACCGAGCGGCACCGACCGGCCACGGCTGGCACAGGCCTACATCATGCGTTGCAAGGACAACAAGCTTTTCGCCTTCCACCTCTCATCGCTTGAAAAGTTCTGGGACGCGTTGGTCGAGGCCATCGACGCACAGCACCTCAACGCCGACCCGCGCTTTGCCACCCGTCTCCTGCGCATCGAGAACTACGATGCGCTGAATGCGGAACTGAACGCCATCTTCGCAACCCGCAACCGCAGCGAATGGAATGAACGCTTCTCGGCTTTCGACGTACCGTTTGCCCCGATCAACTCGATCTCGGACGTGGTCAGCGATCCGCAGGCGCAGCACCTCGAAATGATCGTACCGGTCGCAAACCGTGTCGAGGGAGCGCACAAATCCGTGCGTCCGGCCTATTCGTTCGATGGCGAAAAGGCGCAGAGCGTCAGTGCGGCACCGGTCATCAACCAGCATGGCGACGCAATCCGCGAAGCGCTGGCACACTCGCCAAAGGCGTGGCCGCAGCGCGAAACAGAGCCCAAAACGCCGGCAAGCAGCGCAGCGATAGCCTGAAGCAGGCCAACAGGAGGAGAACCTATGGCAAAGTTGGCAGCCGTGCTGGCCACGACACACCACCCCTTCTATCTGAAGGCGACGACAGCGCCGGCAGATCAACAGATTCCCGAAGCGCCGGAATGGAAGCGCAAGGTCGAAGCCTATCGCGACACCCTGACCAAGGCAGAGCCGGAACTTCTGGTCATGGTCGGCGCAGACCACTTCCACCAATTCTTCCTCGACAATTACCCGCAGTTCCTGATCGGCAAGTCGCCCCGCTACGATGCGACCTTCTATAATGAGGAGCGAGAATTCGGCATTCCGAAATATATCCTGGAAGGGCATGAAGATCTGTCGAACTTCATGCACAAGGGTCTTCTTGCGCGCGGTTTCGATTTCGCCTTCAGCAACGAACTGAAACTCGACCACTCAATCATCTGCCCGATCATCACCACGCGGCCGCAGGCCGACCTTCCCGTCGTGCCGATCTACACCAATATCTTTGCGCCGCCCCTGCCCTCGCCGAAGCGGTTCTGGGATCTGGGACGCGCCATCCGCGAGATCATCGACGAATATCCGTCCGAAAAGCGCATCGCCGCGATCGGAAGCGGACATCTGTCACTTGAACTGGGCGGGCCGCGCCAATTCCGCGAAACCGGTCCCGATCCCGAATTCGACAGGCAGGCCATCGAATGGCTTTCCACTGGCAACATCGACGCCATTCTCGCAAACGTCACACATGAAAGCATGGCCCGGAGCGGCAACGCCACCCACGGCTTCATGGACCTTATCCTGATGATGGGTATCGCCGGCCCGATCCCGGCGGCTTATTCCGATAGCCTCAGCCTTTTCCACACGATGGAAGCCTACATCACCTGGTACCCGGAAGGAGCGGCGCAATGAGCAGATATTACGTCAACAAGTTCCTGTTCACGGTCGACAGGGACCCGGAACTGCTGCGCCGCTATAAGGAAGACCCGAGAAGCCTTGTCACGACCTGGGAACAGTCAATCGGTCCCAAGCTCAACGACGTGGAGCGCTCGACCGTCCACTCATTGACGGAGGCCGAGCGTGACGCCCTGATCAACCACGATATCGTGGCGCTATTCGAGATGGGCGCGCATTTCTTCCTGTCGTTGACGATATTCATCGCCATCTACGACGAAGACTGGATGCAGAAATACGGGCCGCTTTCCTTCCAGCGCGACTTCGCCAAGCGCCTCGCACATTGGGAAGGCCGCGACTATCCGCCCGTTGGCGAATAGGTTCGTTGCATCTCCAGCAGTGCCGGCACAACTTTTGGCCCTGCCTGAACGGGGTTGAGAGCAGTACGCCTCGCCAGTCCCAAAATGCCAGAAACTCCAGCCGTCTCGGTCTATCGCGACCCGGGCGGCTTTTGCGTTTTCGGACATCAGGCAGGCAGCGACAGCAGCTCAACTTCTTTTTCAAAAAAATCGACGTTGCGCGAAAAATATTTCGTTGACCGAAATTTCAGACGATGTTAGAGTTCTTGGTATTGGTGGGAGGACCAACGATGAGAAGCGCAAAAGCGCCAATCGTCCCTTTGGCCTTACCTCCGTCATTGCGAGCAAACGAGGTTTGGGGCGTATGGACGGCGTAAGACTTCAGATTTCCAACCTGCATAGCGGCTATGTGACGCCTGATCGCGGTTTGGTGCCGACGGTGGACGGCGTCGATCTAGCGCTGAACCGCAATGAATTCGTATCCATCATCGGCCCAAGCGGCTGCGGAAAGTCCACCCTCTTCAACGTCATCGCCGGTCTGCTAAACCCGACTTCCGGCGAAGTCGCGCTGGACGGCAAGGAAATCGTCGGGCGCCCGGGTCACGTCGCCTACATGATGCAGCGCGACCTCCTGCTGCCCTGGCGCACCATCCTCGATAACGTCGTACTCGGCCCCGAGCTTGCCGGCAAACCGATGGATGCCGCCCGCAATCGCGCAGCGGCGCTCCTGCGCCGCTTCGGCCTTGAAGGCTACGAGAACTCATATCCGTCTTCGCTGTCGGGCGGCATGCGTCAGCGTGCAGCTCTGTTGCGCACCGTCCTGTGCGACCGTTCCGTGGTGCTTCTCGACGAGCCCTTCGGCGCGCTGGACGCTTTGACCAGGGCAACCATGCACGAGTGGCTGCTCGGCATTCAGCGCGAATTCCAGCAGACCATGATCCTCATCACCCACGATCCCGATGAAGCAATCTATCTGTCGGACCGCGTCTATGTGGCGACACCGCGGCCGATGCGCTTTGCCGGGATCGTCCCGATCGAGCTGCCTTACGACCGCGGTCGGGACGTAACCATGACCCCTCAATTCGCCGACCACAAGCGGCAGGTCCTCGCCCTGCTGCGAGGCGACAAAGGCGCACTCGACGCCCTGCATTGAAAATTCGGCGCAACGACCCGCCGGACCAACAATTCGACGAAGGCACCGTAATGACCGCGCAGAAACGCAGAAACGCTTCCCTCCTTTCGTATCTCGGCGATGCGGCGCTGCCGCTTGGCATCGTCGTGGCGCTGCTCGCCCTGTGGGAAGCCGCCGTCCATTTGTTGAAGATCCAGCCCTTCGTGCTGCCGGCGCCGACCGAGATTTTCAAGGAACTCCTCATCAGCGGCCCGACTGTGATCCTGCCCCAGTTGCACGTAACCCTGATTGAGACATTTGCCGGCTACTTCGCTGCGGTGATCATTTCGGCGATCCTCAGCGTGCTGATCCTTTATTCGTCCACGTTCCGCCGGGGCGTGTTGCCCCTCATCGTCGCCTCGCAGACCATTCCGATCATCACGATGGCTCCGGTTCTGGTCATCTGGTTCGGCTACAACAGCCTGCCGCGCATCATCATCACCGCGATCGTCGCCTTCTTTCCACTGACCATCGCCGCGGTGACCGGCCTGAAAAGCCTCGAGCCGCAGTTCATCGACTTCTTCCGCTCGCTCAACGCGACGCCGGCGCAGATTTTCTTCAAGCTGCGCCTGCCGGTTGCGCTGCCCAGCATCTTCGGTGGCTTGAAGGTGGCCGCCACGCTCGCCATCATCGGCGCCACCATCAGTGAGTGGGTCGGTGCGAGCCAGGGCATCGGCTACCTCATCGCCCAGGACACTGCGCTTCTCAACACAACGCGCGTATTCGCCTCGCTGACAGTGCTCGGTGTTGCCGGCATGGCGTTGTTCGGCCTTGTCGGGCTGATCGAACGCCTGTCCATGCCATGGATCTACGCCCGCCCGTCAATGGCGTGGTTGCGCGCCAGCCAAAACCCCAGAGCGCCCGCTGCGGCGGTCGCTCGCCCCCGGCAGTGACCGCCGCCAGATTGGAAGTTCTTCACCAGCCTAGAAACGAAAACCCAACCATAACAAAGACGTACAACCGTCGCATTCAAGGGGAAGCAAATATGACTGCCTTCAGACTGAAGCCGTGGACCATCGCCGTTGCCGCGCTTACTTCCACAATTGCGTTGACCAGTTCAGTGCTGGCGGCTGACCTCACCAAGTTCAGATACGCGCTGATCGCCAAGCCCGGCATTTGGGACGCAGCCGTCATCAACGGCATCGACAACAAGTTCTTCGCCGACGAAGGCCTGGAACTGGAGCTGATTTCGCCGACATCGCCCGCCGACGGCCTCAAGCTTGTCGCCACCGGCGGCGCTGAACTCGCAACAGCCCACTCCACCGATGTCATCACGGCCCGCAGCAAGGGGCTGCCGGTGGTTTCGATCGGCGCCAACCACCAGACCGGCACGACCGGCATCCTTGTTCCCGCCGAAGCCGGCGTGAAGGACCTCAAGCAGCTTGAAGGCAAGAACGTCGGCATCACCGGCATTCCCTTCAACAAGGTCATGCTTGAGCACAGCCTGAAGGCAGGTGGTGCCGACCTTTCCAAGGTCAACATCGTCACCGTCGGCTTCACGCAGATGCCGCTTCTGCTCAGCCAACGCATCGACGCACTGGGCGACGCCATCAGCTGGGACGAGCCGCCGATCTACAACGTCCAGATCAAGAAGCCTGCCGACGACAAGTCGACCTACACCTACTTCACCTTCACCGACTACGGCGTGCCGCGCTTCTACACCTTCGGTCTCGTTGGCGACGAGGAAGCGTTGAAGAAGAATCCCGACCTCTACAAGAAGTTCCTGCGCGCATGGCGCAAGAGCGTCGAGTGGATGATCGCCAACCAGTCCGCTGCCGCCGACGGTGTCATCAAGCAGATCCCGTCGATCAGCAAGGAAGAGGCAGTCGTTTCGCTTGCCGAGATCGCACGCATTTCGGTCAGCGCCGAAACGGAAGCAAACGGTATTGGCTGGCAGGACCCGGCCGTCTGGGAGAAGCAGGAGAAGTTCATGTTAGAGAACGGTCTGATTTCGGCCGATGTCGACGTCAGCCAAGCCGTCACGAACGACTACCTGAAGTAACCTTCCAGGCGGCATCTGCCGCAGGCACGGTCGGGTTCCGGCAAGACACCCGACCGTGCCCTTTCATTGTCAGGGGGCGGCGAAAGCGTGAAAGCTGGCCTCTCAAAACAAGCAGTTCACACGACAAGGACTTTCAGACATGACGGCTATCATCGACCAGGCAAAAGGCAGCTATCTCATTCGCGGCGGGGCGGTAATCACCGTCGATCGCGCGATTGGCACGCTGCCGCGCGCGGATGTGCTGGTTCGCGATGGCCGCATCGAGAAGATCGCAGACGGCATTGAGGCCGCCGGGGTCGAAGTCATCGATGCCAGCAACATGATCGTCATGCCCGGCCTGATCGATTCCCACTACCATATGTGGAGCGCGCTTGGCCGCAACTTCATCTCCGATGGCGGTTATGAGTACTTCCCGGCCAAATGGGCCACCGCCGCGCTCTACGATGCCGACGACTTCTACAACAGCGTCCGCCTCGGATTGGCCGAACTTGCCAATGGCGGCGTCACAACCGTGCACAACTGGTCGCACAACAACCGCTCACCGGCACACCTCAACGGCGAATTGCGGGCGCATCGGGATTCGGGTCTGCGCGCGCGCTACGCCATGGGCCACATCGACAAGCTGCCCGTCGATCAGATCAACCGCTACGAAGACCTGCCACGCGTCCAGGATGAATGGTTTGCCGATCCATCCAGACTGAAAGGCTTGGTGCATCTCGGCGTAAACCTTCGCGGCCCCATCCAGAGCAACATCGAAGTCTTCTACCAGGAAATGGAAACGATGCTGAAGCTCGGGCTTCCGGTCGCAATCCATGCCAGCCAAGCCGCACCGAACAGCGACGATGCCGCCGATTACGAACGCCGCGGCTTCCTCGGCCCCAACTTCCTTTTCTGCCACTACATCGCGGCAACAGACAGTGACCGCGCCGCGATGGCCCGCACCGGCACACCGCTCAGC
>MKRZ01000139.1 GCA_001897075.1 Mesorhizobium sp. 61-13
CGTCTTCAGCGTGCCTTCGTGGATGACGACATCGTCGCGGATCAGGCGAACGCCCGCACCACGCTCGACCTTGCCTTCGGTGACACGGCAGCCGGCGATCTTGCCGACCTTGGTGATGTTGAACACCTCGAGGATTTCCGCATTGCCGATGAACGTCTCGCGGCGTTCCGGCGACAACAGGCCAGACATCGCATCCTTGATGTCATCCACAAGGCTGTAAATGATGTTGTAGTAGCGGATCTCGATGCCGGCAGCTTCTGCCGCCGCCCTCGCCTGCGCATTGGCGCGCACGTTGAAGCCGAGGATCACGGCACCGGAAGTCTGGGCCAAAATGACGTCGCTCTCGGTGATTGCGCCTGCACCCGAATGCACGATGCGGGCGCGCACTTCGTCGGTGCCGAGCTTGTCCAGAGCCGCGTCGATGGCTTCGATCGAGCCCTGCACGTCGCCCTTGATGACCAGCGGAAATTCCTTCAAGCCGCTTGTCTGCAATTGCGACATCATCTGTTCGAGCGAACCGCGCTGGCCGGCATGCTTTGCAACTGCCTTGTCGCGCGCCTTGCGCTGACGATACTCGGTGATCTCGCGAGCCCGGGCTTCGTTGTTGACGACGGCAAAACGGTCGCCCGCGTGCGGCGTGCCCTGAAGGCCCAGCACTTCCACGGGCATCGCCGGCGGTGCCTCCATGACATGGTCGCCGCGGTCGTTGACCAACGCGCGGACACGGCCCCATTCGTTGCCGGCGACGATGATATCGCCCGGCATGAGCGTACCGGTCTGCACCAGAACGGTTGCCACGGGGCCACGGCCCTTGTCGAGTTGCGCCTCGATGACGACACCTTCGGAGGTACGATCCGGATTTGCCTTGAGGTCGAGGATTTCTGCCTGCAGCAGGATGGCCTCGAGCAGCTTGTCGATGCCGCTGCCGGTCTTGGCAGACACTTCGACGTCGAGCACTTCACCGCCCATCGATTCGACGAACACCTCGTGCTGGAGAAGCTGGGTGCGTACCTTCTGCGGATCGGCTTCGTGCTTGTCGACCTTGTTGATCGCCACGATGATCGGAACACCAGCCGCCTTGGCGTGGCTGATCGATTCAATCGTCTGAGGCATGACGCTGTCGTCTGCTGCAACGACCAGGATGGCAATGTCGGTAGCCTGCGCACCACGTGCACGCATTGCGGTAAAGGCCGCGTGGCCGGGGGTGTCGATGAAGGTGATCTTCTGACCGTTCTTCTCCACCTGATAGGCACCAATGTGCTGCGTGATGCCGCCGGCTTCACCTGACTGCACGTTGGCCTGCCGGATTGCATCAAGCAGCGAGGTCTTGCCGTGGTCGACGTGACCCATGATCGTCACCACAGGCGGGCGCGAGACCAGATCCTCGGCATTGTCGGCGATGTTGAAAAGGCCTTCTTCAATGTCGGATTCCGCGACGCGGCGCACGGTGTGACCAAATTCGGTCGCAACCAATTCGGCCGTGTCGGCGTCAATGACGTCGCCCGGCTTCATGATCTGACCCTGCTTCATGAAGAACTTGACCACGTCGACGGCCCGTTCGGACATGCGCTGCGCGAGTTCCTGGATAGTGATGGTCTCGGGAATGATCACTTCACGCATAACCTTTTCGCGCGGCTCGTTGTGCATCGCGCGCTTGAACTTCTCCTGCCGGCGACGCATCGACGAAAGCGAACGAGCCCTCGCATCCTCGTCCGACAGCGCCGAATTCAGCGTGAGTTTGCCTCTCCGGCGGTCTTCCTCGCCCTTCGTCGGCTTAGCCGGGCGAGCCACTTCAGGCGTGACCAGGCGGCGCACCGGCGCACCGGCAGCGGCAGGGCGCTTCGGCTTGACGTCGTCGTCGTCGGCTGCAGCCATGTCGGCCGTTTGCGGCGCGCGGCGGCGAGCCTCCTCCTCGGCCCGGCGACGGGCTTCGGCTTCGGTCAGCAGACGGGCCTCTTCCTCGGCCTGACGACGAGCTGAATCGTCGCGTTCGCGACGACGGCGCTCTTCTTCTTCGGCACGGCGCTTGGCGTCATCGGACGCGCGCTGGCGATCTTCAGCCTCGCGTGCCTTGGAACCCTCCAATGCACGACGGCGAGCTTCCATCTCGCCACGCGACAGTTCGTTCAGAACCAGACGCTCCGGGGGCGGCACTGGCGCCGGCGCTTTCGGCGCTTCGGCTACAACGGGTGCGGGCGTAGGCGCGGGGGTCGGAACAGGCGCGGGCGCAGGTGGCGTCGGCTTCGGCGTGAACACGGAAACGGGCGGCTGCTCCGGCTTCTCGCCGGGTATGTTGAACTTGCGCTTCTTGGTCTCGACGACAACAGACTTGCTGCGGCCATGCGAGAAATTCTGGCGCACCGTGCCCTGCTCCAGGCCCGGCCGCTTCAGCGTCAAGGTCTTCTTCGGTGTCACGCTCAACGTCTTGTCGTCACCCGATTTCGTATCGCTCATTCCATATCCTCTGCGGCGTCATCTTCGCCAGCGACGGCCGCAAGCATCGCCAGATCGTCCGGGGTACCGCCCCGGTAACGGTCGAGCGCAACCATGCGCTTCTGAGCCGCCTTGCCCGCGTCTCCCGCGAGAACGGCAGCATGTATCACATTTGTGCCCCCCAATGCCAAACCCAATTCGGCCTCGGAGAAAAGTTTGTAGGCTTGGATCGCAGGGCCACCGAGATGAACCGTTGCGCGGCGAGCCTGGCTGATCTTGCGCACGCCATCGGGCGAAGCCTCGACAGCGTGGATGACGAACAGGGCCGTCCCGTTGCGCACGGCGGTCTCGACCTTTGTGGCACCGAGAACAATTGAGCCGGCCTTGCGGGTAAGGCCAAGCATGCCCAAGGCAGACTTTTCGAGCAGGCTCTCCACCATGCTGCCAAGCTCAGGCGGCACGGCAACCTTGGTTTTGAAGGCGCGAGAAAACAAACCCTTCGCCGCCGCCTTGTCTATATGTAGGCGGTCGGCGGTGACCCAACAACCACGGCCGGGCAGGCTTCTCTTGATATCCGGAACGACGGCCGAGTCCGGACCGACGACGAAACGGATCAGATCATCCGTGTCGGCGGTCTTTCTGGTGACGATGCAGGTGCGATCGTTCATCTCGGCCAAAGGTTGCTCCGGTCCGGCTCACGTCACGCACCGGCAGCTTCGGCATCGGCTGCCTCAGCCTGGGCTTCCTCTTCGGAAATCCAACCGGCCTTGAGGCGCGCTGCCAAAACCATCTGCTCTGCGTCGGCGCGGGTAATGCCGTGATTGGCCAGCACACCCGGATAGACCTTGGTCTCACCGTCCTTGCGCTCTTTCCAGCCGGTCAGGTCATCGGCAGCATAGCCTGCGAAGTCCTCGATCGACTTCACGCCATCCTCGCCAAGCGTCACCATCATGGCCGTCGTGATACCGGAGATATCACGCAACTCATCCAGAACGCCGAGCTGCTTGCGCTTGGTGTCCTGCTCGGCCTCGATCTTTTCCAGATACTCGCGAGCGCGGGTCTGGATTTCGCTGGCGGTATCCTCGTCAAACCCGTCGATCGAGGAAATCTCGTCGGCGTCGACATAGGCAACTTCCTCGACGCTTGTGAAACCTTCCGAAGCCAGCACCTGGCCAACCATCTCGTCAACGTCGAGGGCTTCCATGAACAGGCCGGAGCGTTCGACGAATTCCTTCTGACGGCGCTCGCTTTCTTCCTGCTCGGTCAGGATATCGATATCCCAACCAGTCAACTGCGAAGCAAGGCGCACGTTTTGACCGCGACGGCCGATAGCCAGCGAAAGCTGATCGTCCGGCACCACGACCTCGATGCGTTCCGCATCCTCATCAAGCACGACCTTGGCAACTTCTGCCGGCTGCAATGCATTCACGATGAAGGATGCCGCTGATGGCGACCACGGAATGATATCGATCTTCTCGCCCTGCAACTCGCCGACAACGGCCTGAACGCGCGAGCCGCGCATACCAACGCAGGCGCCGACAGGATCGATGGACGAGTCGCGCGAAATGACCGCGATCTTCGCACGGGAGCCGGGATCGCGCGCTACTGACTTGATCTCGATGATGCCGTCATAGATTTCAGGCACTTCCATCGTGAACAGCTTGGCCATGAATTGGGGATGGGTGCGCGATAGGAATATCTGCGGGCCACGCTGCTCGCGGCGCACGTCATAGACATAGGCGCGCACGCGGTCGCCGTATTTGTAGTTCTCACGCGGAATGAGTTCGTCGCGGCGAATGATCGCCTCGCCACGGCCGAGATCCACGATGACATTGCCGTATTCGACGCGCTTGACGGTGCCGTTGACGATCTCGCCAATACGGTCCTTGTATTCGTCATACTGGCGATCACGCTCGGCTTCACGCACCTTCTGCACAATGACCTGTTTCGCCGACTGAGCCGCGATACGGCCGAAATCCATCGGCGGAAGCTGCTCTGCAATGAAGTCGCCGAGTTGAGCGTCGGGATTACGCTCGCGCGCCGAAACCAGTGCGATCTGGGTCGCGTAGTCTTCGACCTTCTCGACGACCTCCATCAGGCGCTGAAGCTTCATCTCTCCGGTCTGCGGATTGATGTCTGCGCGGATATTGGTCTCCTGGCCATAGCGCGAGCGAGCAGCCTTCTGGATGGCGTCGGCCATCGCATCGATGACGATCTGCTTGTCGATCGACTTTTCACGCGCAACCGCATCGGCGATCTGCAGCAGTTCAAGTCTGTTGGCGCTTACAACCATGTCTTTCTCCCTGAACCTTGCCGCAATCCATCGCGGCAGCTCAATCAATCTTCCTGTTCGTTGTCGTCGTCCGTACCTTCGGGCGCATCATCATGCTCGGCGTGGCGTTTCTTGGCTTCCTTGCGTGCGCGATTGTCCTTCGACAGCGCATCGCGGATCAGGTCGTCCGTCAAAATGAGGCGCGCCTCGGCAATTGCCTCGTAGGGAACGCGCACGGTCGGTGTCTCGCCATAGGCTGCCTGGTCGCGCTGGATCAGGATACC
The DNA here is from genome assembly GCA_001897075.1 of Mesorhizobium sp. 61-13. GTDB lineage: Bacteria > Pseudomonadota > Alphaproteobacteria > Rhizobiales > Rhizobiaceae > Mesorhizobium. The sequence continues at coordinate 4,990 of MKRZ01000139.1, forward strand.
CTCCTGGTCAGCCTCGGCGATCTTGCCCTTGAAGCGCTTGCGGTCGGTGACGAGGGTGGTGGTTTCCATCTTCACCTGGTGACCAAGCCAGGTTGTGAAATCCGACTTGCGAACCAGCGGACGATCGATGCCAGGCGACGACACTTCAAGATGATACGCCTTTTCGATCGGGTCTTCCACGTCAAGCGCGGGCGAAATCGCGCGACTGACTTCCTCGCAGTCCTCGACCGTCATGGTGCCATCGTCACGCTCGGCCATGATCTGAAGCGTCAGGCCACTTTGGCCCGACAGCCTTACCCGAACCAGCCGAAAGCCAATGCCGCGCAACACCGGCTGGATGATCATGGCAATACGCGCATCAATTCCGCTTTCACGGATGATGCGGTCGTCGCCACTCGCCTCGCCTGCCGTCACTGTCATTCGATCCTATCGATTTGCCCCGGCAGGTAACAAAAAAGAGCGGGACCGGGTGGACCCACTCTTCGTCATACCGACCAAGAATTTGATCGCGATATAAACGATCCGCCGCAGCGTTTCAAGGCCGAAGACCGCAACGCGCCGGGTTGGGCAGAAAATTTGGCAGCGATGCGCCCAGCGCAGGGCGCATATGTATAAACGGGTATTCCGGTTTTTCCGCCGCATCCTATTTGTATTGCAATGCAACATGGACGGCGCGCGGAGCACCGGAAAGAGACACGATCATGACCAAGCGCAACGCATTGGCGGCAATCGGAGACCTGTTCATCACGTTCGGCAGCGCCGTCGCCGTGTCGCGAGCAGTCGAAGCCGGTCGCAAGCCGCGCGCCCAGCACCTTGCCGATCTCGGCATCGATCCGCGCGTTTTCGACAAGATCCGCTACTATTGATGTGATGCCGCCCCGCCGGAACCCGGCAGGGCGATAACTCACATTCGAACGAAGGTGAGATAGGCTGGCGGCCTTCCCTCGCGGATCGCCTTGGCTTCGTATCGAGTGCCGGGCCAGCCGTCGTACGGTCGATGCCAATCACCGGCATGGCCAGCCTGCCACTGGAATGCAGCATGAGCACGGCAATGCAGGAGCGTCCAGTTGACATAGGTGTCAATGTCGGAAGCAAACCGGAATTGTGCACCCGACCTTAGAACCCGCGCAAAGCGGTCCAGATTTACCTTACTGACGAATCGCCGCTTCCAATGCTTCTTCTTCGGCCATGGGTCCGGGTAAAGCAGGTCAATGCCGTCAAGCGAATCAGCCGGCAGCCAGTCCAACAACCGGGTGGCATCCTCATCGAACAGCCGTACGTTTTCGAGCGGCTCTCGTTCCAGAGCCATCATCATCTTCGCCATACCGTTGACGAACGGCTCAGCCCCGATGAAGCCGCTATCCGGCGCAGACGATGCCCGATGGAATAGGTGCTCGCCGCCGCCGAAGCCGATCTCCAGCCGCACGCCGCCAACTGGCGTCTTGAACAGGCGGCGCAGATCAGCAGGCGCTGCGGTCGACAAATCGAGCCCGTAGCGCGCCAGGCCGCTTTCGAGCGCTACCGACTGGGCCGGGCGAATGGTCTTGCCGCGGCGGCGACCGAAGAAGGCCTCGCTGGCGCGTGTGGGTCTTTCTTCGGAGGTCACAGCGCGCCCTACCGCATTCAAGCGGCGATAGCTTCCTTGAGTGCCTTGGCGAGATCGGTCTTCTCCCACGAGAAAGATCCGTCGCGGCCAGGTTTACGACCAAAATGGCCGTAGGCCGTCGTCTTCGCGTAAATTGGCTTGTTGAGATCGAGATGCCGGCGAATGCCCGACGGCGAAAGGTCCATGACCTGACGCAATGCGTTTTCCAACACCGCCTCGTCAACTTTGCCCGTACCGTGCAGATCAACGTAGACCGACAACGGCTGGGCCACGCCGATAGCGTATGACAGCTGAATCGTGCAGCGATCCGCCAGCTTGGCGGCAACCACATTCTTGGCCAGATACCTCGCCGCATAGGCAGCGGACCGGTCGACCTTGGTCGTGTCCTTGCCCGAGAACGCGCCGCCGCCGTGCGGAGCAGCACCGCCATAGGTGTCGACGATAATCTTGCGTCCGGTCAAGCCAGCATCGCCGTCAGGTCCGCCGATGACGAACTTGCCGGTGGGGTTGATATACCAATTGCAATTGTCGGCGATCTTCAGATCGCCGAGCGCCTCACGGACATAGGGCTCAACGACCTTGCGCACCTTGTTCGAATCCCAGCTACCATCGAGATGCTGGGTAGAAAGCACGATCTGGGTGGCTTCGGCTGCCTTGCCATCCGCATACCGAACTGTAACCTGGCTCTTGGCGTCCGGGCCGAGTTTGCCGACCTCGCCCTTGCCTTCGTGGCGCGCGGACGCAAGCAATTCAAGGATCTTGTGGCTGTAGTAGATCGGCGCAGGCATAAGATCTGGCGTCTCGCGGCAGGCATAGCCGAACATGATGCCCTGGTCGCCGGCTCCCTCTTCGCCCTGTCGATCTGCCGCGTTATCGACACCCTGGCCGATATCCGGAGACTGGCCGTGCAGGAGCACGTCGATCTTTGCGGTCTTCCAATGGAAGCCGCTCTGTTCGTACCCGATCTCGCGGATCGCCTTGCGAGCGACCGACTTGAACTTGGCAGGATTGATAAGCGCGTGGCCGGAGGCATCCTTAACGATGTTGCCCGACTTGTCCTTCTTCAGCAGCGTCTCGGGAACACGCACCTCACCGGCAATCACCACGCGGTTGGTGGTGGCAAGCGTCTCGCAGGCGACGCGTACCTTCCAGGGGTCCATGCCCGTCTTTTTTGCTTCGCGATAAACGAGATCGACGATCTCATCGGAAATGCGGTCACAGACCTTGTCGGGATGGCCCTCTGACACCGATTCAGAGGTGAAGAAGTAGTTCTGACGGCTCACGGGGTGTCCCCTCTCGAAAATATCATGCGCGCCAAAAAGCGCGACACCTGTTAGCGGGGCGCGCTATGACTCGTCAAGCAATATGCCATCAACGGAATACCACCATCGACGGCACAAAGTCCTGCAAGGAGATTCCCTAATCGAAGTCGTCCTGGGAAAGCGATTTCACCAGATCAAGGATTCGGCGACGCACCTTGGTGTCAGTGATTTTCACAAACGCGCGGTTGAGCTGCAGGCCTTCCGTGCTGGAACAGAACTCCATCACAGAATTCATCGACGAATCTTCAGCGAAGCCTCGTCCCGCGGAAGGCTCTTGACCGGGGGCATCCTCGAAAAAGAAGGCAGGCGGAACTTCCAGTATCGATGCGATCGCCTGCAACCGGCTAGCGCCGACACGGTTCGTACCCTTCTCGTACTTCTGAATTTGCTGAAACGTAATTCCCAGGTTTTCGCCCAGTTTTTCCTGGCTCATTCCAAGCATATTTCGACGCAGCCGAATACGGCCGCCTACATGAATGTCGATTGGGTTTGGTTTCTTTTTGTTTTCTTCTACCATTTTTTCCTCGCCGAATTTTTCCGGCATTGTTCTGTTTTTATGCCTGAATGCGTCCGGCCGAAGCGACCCCAATGAAACTTGCCAATGCACACCGAAAATTGTCAGGCCGCTACTATATGGATTTCTAATATATAGGCTGTCAATTCGCCCGTAGCCTTTGTCTTACGTTCACAACAAGAGAAGCGGCAGCAAACAGCAGCACCGTCAGCAATCCGTTAATGCGTCGCTGGCCGACCGAAACCGTCTCCAGCCGATAGACCGGTAGCTGAACGTCGATCTCCCCCTTCGCGCCGATCGCCAAAGCGTCGACAATTCTCCCCCTTTGATCCACGACCGCGGAAATCCCTGTGTTAGCCGCTCTTAACAAAGGAAGCCCGTTCTCGGCCGCGCGCACCTGAGCCTGCCTGAAATGCTGGTAAGGGCCCGGTGTATTTCCAAACCATGCGTCGTTGGTTACGTTCACAATAAGCTCAGATGACGTAGCGTCAACTGCTACCAGGTCGGAGAAAATGACTTCGTAGCAAATGAAGGGCAGCGCCATCATGCCGCCGGGCAGCGCGATGGCATGGCGCTCGTTTCCTGCCGCGAAATTCATCGGCCCGGCAACGATCTGCTCCAGACCGATGCGGCTGAACAGTTCGGCGAACGGAATGTACTCTCCGAACGGAACCAGATGGACCTTGTCCACCGCGTCGACGATCTCGCCACGATCATTGATCGCCGCTACCGAGTTATAATAGCGATCATCCGAGGCGCCAGCGACAGCCGCTTCATCACGCACGATACCTGCCAGCAGCATCTGGCCATCGTCCAGCATTTGAGCAAGCGCTGAAAATGCGTCTGGCCGCTCGTTAAACAGGAAGGGCACCGCGGTTTCGGGCCAGATGATCAGCTTAGGCTTGCTATGCCCCGGCTGAGGCGGCTTGACTGACTGCTCCAGCAGCGAGGCGAAGATGCGATCGCGCACAGCCTTGTCCCACTTCTCGCTTAGATCGACAGCGGGCTGAACAATGCGGACGTCAAGAGTCTGCATCGCGTCGGGCGCCGGCTTGGTAAGCCGGAAATAACCAAACCCCACATCAGCAATGATAAGGCCTGCGAACAAGACGAGCCCAAGGCGAAGATTCTGACGGTTGGCCAGCAGGGCCGGCAGCGCAAAAACGAACACTGCCAGCGCATTCATGCCGTTCATGCCGACCACGGACACGCTTTGCATGAGTAGAGGCACCGGCATCGCCGCATAGCCTACCGCGTTCCAGGGAAAGCCGGTGAAGATAAAACCGCGCAGCCATTCCGCGAGCGCGAAACCGAATGCGAGAGCCGCAATGCGCCCGATGTTGCTGCTCCAGAGCAGCCGTGCAACCGCAGTTGCGCCCCCATAAAAGCAGGCGAGCACCAAGGGAACGCCGATAAAAGCAAATGGAAGCGCCCAGGCAAAGCTCTCGGCTTCGACGAGAAGAGCCGCGCCAATCCACCAGAGCCCAGCCAGGAAATAGCCGAATCCGAACCACCAGCCGACGGCAAAAGCGGGACGTAGGCGTCGAATCCGCCCGGCCGACGCATCGCCGGTGGCGCCGTCTATCAGCAGGACCAGGATTGGAAAGGAAACGAAACAGGCGGCGAAGAAATCGTAGGGCGCCTGCCCCAGAACAGCGAATGCGCCGGCGAGGAACGCCACAAAGGCACGGCGCCATCCCCAAAGCAGAATTATACGGCCCGCCAGGCGCTCCATGAAATCTTCCGATTCGCGCGAATCACGGGGAGAAGATTTATCAGGCTGTTGGCCTCACTCCAACGCCGGTTTGGCCAACAAAAATCAGGCCTGCTCGGCACGAGCGGCACGCTTGCGCCGATCCCCCTTGAGAATCTGCACGATACGCACCCGCTTGACGCGACGTGGATCGGCGTCGAGCACATGGAATTCAAATCCTGGGATCGCCTGCACAACCTCTCCACGCGCCGGTACGCGTCCCAGCGTATTGAAGATCATGCCGCCGATGGTATCGACAGACTCGCCATGCTCACCGGCAGCGAATCCCTCTCCGATCATTGCGGCGACCTCGTCGATCTCGGCCTTGCCGTCGACGATGAACACGCCATCGCCGGCCTTGGTAACCATCGGTTCCTCGTCGTCGTGCTCGTCTTCAATGTCGCCGACGACCATCTCGACGATATCTTCCAGCGAAGCTAGACCGTCCGTGCCGCCATATTCGTCGATCACCAGCGCCATCTGGGTACGTGCCGTCTGCATCCGCCCCATCAGGTCCGAGGCGAGCATTGACGGCGGCACGAACAGAACAGGCCGCATGAGGCCGAGATCGCCGATGGTTCGGGTAAGATCGACTTGAGCGAGATCGAGCTCCGCGCCGGTCGGCTGCTTGCGGGTCGTGCGACGCTTCTTGCCACGCGCGCTGCGAGTTATGTGCGCCAACACGTCGCGGATATGGACCATGCCCCGCGGATCGTCGAGCGTTTCGGCATAGACGGGCATACGCGAATGGCCCGACTGCTCGAACACGGAGAGCAGGTCGCCAAGCGTTGTGGTCACTTCCACCGCCTCAATGTCGGCGCGCGGCACCATCACGTCCTCGACGCGCACCTCGCGCAGGCGCAGGATGTTGTTGAGCATCGCCCTTTCGCCGGGGGAGAAGGAACCCGCCCCGCTTGCGGTTTCGGCAAGAGCATCCGCGATATCCTCACGGAGCGTTGTGCCGTTGCGATGCCTGAATAGCCCGATCAGCCGTTCGAATACGGATGGCCCAGCAGGCGCGGCGTCAAGCGACACACTGCCGGACCTGGTACTAGGACTAGGGTCCTCGTCCGCATTTTCGTGGGGCTTGCCCGCACTGCCGTCGTCTGGGTGGGCGGCGGTCTGTGGTGTGTCGTTCATCGTCGTCCGGTCAATTGGTACCTGTAGTTACGCATAGGGATCGGGAATGGCAAGCCTTGCCAGCGCTGCACACTCGGCTGCTTCCATTTCTTCGGCCTCGGCGTCGGTCTCGTGATCATAGCCTAAAAGATGAAGGAGGCCATGGATAACGAGATGGCTAATATGGTTTTCGAGCGGCTTTTGTTCCAGTTCCGCCTCGCGCGAAACCGTTTCGGCGGCAAGAATTATATCGCCGAGCATAGGCGGCAACGAGCCGCCGCCGGAAATTGGAAAAGCAGGAAAAGACAACACGTTGGTCGGCTTGTCCTTCCCTCGCCAGCCCGCGTTCAGTTCACGGATGTGGGAATCATCGGAAAAAACGAGGCTCAG
>MKRZ01000140.1 GCA_001897075.1 Mesorhizobium sp. 61-13
ACGATGTCGGCCATCGTCATCATGGCGCGAATGCGCTGCTGGTGCTTTTCGCGGTCCGGAATGAAGTTCGGGCGGATGTTCGGGTCGAGCATCATCACGCGGCGGCCTTGCTCGCGGCGCATGAATTCCTCGTAGGCCGCTCCGGCCGGTTCGGAGATCAGGCTGATCGCCCCGAACAGCATCGCCTCGACTTCGTCGCCAAGCTTGGGCAGATCCGCCGCCGTCAGCATGCGGCCGGCGGTGTTCTCATCGTAGAACACATAGGTCGCATGGCCGTCTTTAAGATGGACGAAGGCCAGCGTGGTCGGGCGGGGGGAGGTGTGGGCGTAGCCGCAATCGACCTTGCTCTCGCCGAGCACCTTCTTCAACTGGATGCCGAAAAGGTCGGACGACAGGCCGGAAAAGAAGCCGACGGGCGCGCCGAGCCGCCCGAGCGCGATCGCCGTGTTGAACACCGCGCCGCCGGCATAAGGCGCAAAGGCGGGCTCGCCGAGCGTCGTCTCGCGCGGCAACATGTCGATCAGCGCCTCGCCGCAGCAAAGGATCATGCCTTGTCGGTCCCTTGCGGATAGATGACGCCCTTGCGGATGATGATGTTGGCGTAGAGGCGCGGTTCGCTGGTGGCGACCATCGCATGTGCGGCGCGGGCGCGGGCGTAGAATTCGGCGCCCTGCATCGCGACCAGCCTGCGGCCCGGCGCGCGCCTGGCGCAGACGGCCGCCATCTCGTCATGCACGGGATCGACCAGCTTGGGGTCGCCCTTGACCGACGAACGAAACAGCGCGTCGGGTACGAAATCGTCCACCGGCAGGACGGTGAGGACGGCGTCCAGGACCGGGATAAGCTCGAGGCCGTCGGCGCGGATCAGCCGGGTCGCTTCCTGTTCTGCCGGATAGTTGCCATCGACGATGGCGATCTCGTCGCCATGGCCCATGGCGCGCAGCACGGCCAGCAGTTCCGGCCCAAGCACGGGCGGTATTCCAATCAGCATTATCAGGTTCCCCCGGCGATCATGGTTGGCCGAATGAGAAATCGCTCCGACAGGGGCAGGCTGGCGGCGCCGAGTGCGCGCGCGTGCACGCCGACGGTTCCTTC
>MKRZ01000141.1:0-500 GCA_001897075.1 Mesorhizobium sp. 61-13
GGGTCGGACACGGCGACGATGCCGGCCGGCTTGCCGTCGATGGCGACGAGTACCGCCGAGCGCCCGTCAGCGCGCAGCGCATCGGCGCGTCCGGTAAGCGGCGCGGCATCGATGCCGAGGTCGGCGAAGAAGAGCGCGTTGCCGAGCGCGACCTTGCGTGTGCCGACTGTGCCGGAGACGCCCTTGCCGTTGACCGCCTCGAAACCGGTGGCGGATGCGACCGTGAGCTTGCGCACGTGTGCGCCGTCGACGATGGCGTCGGCCAAGGGATGCTCCGAGCCCTGTTCTATGGCGGCGGCGAGCGCCAGCACCTCGTCTTCGCCAAAGCCGTCGAGCGCGACAATGTCCGTAAGTTGAGGCTTACCTTCTGTCAGCGTGCCGGTCTTGTCGACGATCAGCGTATCGACGGCGGCGAGCCTTTCGAGGGCAGCGGCCTCCTTGATCAGCACGCCGGCCTGCGCGCCGCGCCCGGTGGCGGTCATGATCGACATCGGCGTGGC
>MKRZ01000141.1:506-17787 GCA_001897075.1 Mesorhizobium sp. 61-13
GAGCGCACAGGGGCAGGCGATGATCAGCACCGACACCGCCGAGACGATGGCGTAGATCAGGCTGGGTTCGGGGCCGACCAGCAGCCAGGCGATGAAGGCGGCGATTGCCACCAGCACCACCGCCGGCACGAAGTAGAACGAGACGCGGTCGGCGAGACCCTGGATCGGGGCGCGGCTGCGCTGCGCCTTGGCGACCAGTTCGACGATCTGCGAAAGCGTGGTTTCGGCGCCGACCTTTTCGGCCAGCATGATGAGCGTGCCGTTCTTGTTCAAAGTGCCGCCGATGAGGCTGTCGCCTTCGGCCTTTGCGACCGGGATCGGCTCGCCGGTGATCATCGACTCGTCAATGGTCGAACGGCCCTCGACGACTGTGCCATCGACCGGGACCGATTCGCCGGGACGGATGCGCAGCCGCTCGCCGGCCTTGACGTCCGCAAGCGGCACGTCGCGTTCGCTGCCGTCGGCACCGATCAGCCGCGCCGTCTTGGGCGCGAGGTCGAGCAGGGTGCGGATGGCCGAGCCGGTCTTTTCGCGGGCGCGCAGTTCCAGCACCTGGCCGACGAAGACCAGCGCGACGATGACGGCGGCGGCCTCGAAATAGACCGGCACGGTTTCGCCATGGCCGCGCACTTCATGCGGGAACAGGTCGGGGAACAGGGTTGCCGCGACGCTGTAGAGATAGGCCGCGCCGACGCCGATGGAGATCAGCGTCCACATGTTGGGGCTGCGGTTGAGGATGGACGACCAGCCGCGCTTGAAGAAGGGCAGCGCCGCCCACAGGACGACCGGCGTGGCGAGCGCGAACTCGACCCAGGCTGCGGTGCGCTCGCCCAGCCAGTCGCGGAACGGCAGGCCGACCATCGGAGCCATGGCGATGACGAACAGCGGCAGCGCCAGGAGCGCGCTGACCCACAGGCGACGGGTGAAATCGACCAGTTCGGGGTTGGGGCCTTCCTCGCCGGTCGGCACGCCCATCGGCTCAAGCGCCATGCCGCAGATCGGGCAATCGCCCGGTTTGTCGCGGATGACCTCGGGATGCATCGGGCAGGTGTATTGCGTGCCCTTGGGCATTGGAGCGGGTGCCGGGCGGTCGCCGAGATATTTTTCGGGCTCGGCCTGGAACTTGGTCAGGCAGCCTTCGGAGCAGAAATAATACTTGGCCCCGTCATGGCGGTGGAAATGGCGGGCGCTGGCGCGGTCCACATTCATGCCGCAGACCGGATCCTTGGCAGTGATGTAGTCTTCAGGTGCTGCCTCGAACTTGGAGCGGCAGCCGTTGCAGCAGAAATGGAAGATGCGGCCCTTGTACTCCGCCGTCGGCTTGCCGGCGGCAGGATCGACGGTCATGCCGCAGACCGGATCGCGAACGATCATTTCAGCCTGAGGTGCTGCCTTGGCCGAGCAGCACGAGCCGTCGGCCGAATGGCCGTGCCCATGGTGGTTGTGCCCGTGGTGGGTGTGATCGTCGTGCGAATGCGCCATGGCGAGCCTCGAAATCGTTCCGTTCAGCCGAGATAGGGCTTCCAGTAACTGGAAGGTCAAGACCGCTTTGTAAAAATTGGATTTTCAACGAACCGCTAAAATACGATCCAATTCCATAACCCTACGTCATCGTAATCTATGTTAAGACGGATCATTATGGATCAACGCACGAAGCGGATAGCCGCCAGAACCTTGCTCGTTGTCGGCCCGGCCATCGTGGCGACCTTCACGATCTCGTTTTCGCTGCGCTGGTCGCTGGGTTTGACGATCGACTGGCTGGGCTGGATCGAATGCCTGACCATACCCATCGTCGTTGGCACGCCGATTGCCGTCTACATCTTCACCCAGGCCGAGAAGCTGCAGAAGACGCACGAGAAGCTGGAACAGTCGTTCGCCGACCTTGCCAAGGCGCATGAGCAGTTGAGTTTCGTCGCCAGCCACGACCAGATGACGGGCTTGCTCAACCGGGAAGGCTTCCTGCGCCATGTCGATGAGCAGCGCGACCGCAGCGAAGGGCATTATCTTTTGATCGTCGATGCCGATCACTTCAAGTCGGTCAACGACCGCTACGGCCATCCCAAGGGCGACGAGGCGCTGGTGAAGATCGCCCGCGCTTTGCAATATGCGGTGCGCCGCAAGGACATCGTCGGCCGCATCGGCGGCGAGGAGTTTGCCATCCTGCTGGTTTCGGTCAGCAAGGATGAGGCCATGCAGATGGCGGAGCTTGTTCGCCGGCAAGTGCAGTGCATTCCGTGGCAGACGGAAGACCAGGATGGATCTGCGCTGACCGTCAGCATCGGCGGCGCCGAAGTCGGACGCCGTCGCGTCAAGTTTCCGGAAGTCATGCGGCAGGCCGACCGCTGCCTTTATGAGGCCAAGCGGCAGGGCCGCAACCGCGTCTCGTTCGACTATGTTTTGTCGGCGGTGGCCTGAAACACTAAGCCACCGTTGCGACAAGCCCATACCGTTTGCCGTAAAAACAGGATATAGACGCCGCCGAAACGAAGAGGCGTTCCGGCGCATATGGCGAAAATCTCCCTCAAGCTGGATGAGCTGATCGACGGCGAGGCACTGCGCCGCGAGCTTTCGGCGCTGGTGGTCGAAAATGCCGCCTCCGCGCCCGAAACGCGCGCGGCCGTGCTCAACCTCCTCAAGGACCGCAGGGCGGCCGGCATGAAAATTGCCGAGGCGCTGCTGAAGAAGGACGGCGGCGGCACCGCCTGCGCGGCAAGGCTGTCGCATGTCATGGACGAGATCGTGCGCGCCCTTTACGACTTTGCCGCCAGCCACGTCTATCCGGCCAAGAACCCGTCGGCTGCCGAACGCATGGCGGTGGTTGCCGTCGGCGGCTATGGGCGCGGCACGCTTGCCCCCGGCTCCGACCTCGACCTGTTGTTCCTGCTTCCCTACAAGCAGACGCCGTGGGGCGAGCAGATCGTCGAATACATGCTCTACATGCTGTGGGACATGGGGCTGAAGGTCGGCCACGCCACCCGCAACATCGACGAATGCATCCGCCTTTCGCTGTCCGACATGACCATCCGCACCGCCGTGCTCGAAACGCGCTTTTTGTGGGGCGAGGAGAAGCTGTGCCAGGAGCTTCTGAAGCGGTTCGACAAGGAGGTTGTCGCTTCGACCGGGCTCGAATATGCGCAGGCCAAGCTTGCCGAGCGCGATACGCGCCACGCCAAGGCCGGCGAAAGCCGCTATCTGGTCGAGCCGAACGTCAAGGACGGCAAGGGCGGGCTGCGCGACCTGCACACGCTGTTCTGGATCGGCAAGTATTTCTACCGCGTGCGCACCGGCGCTGAACTGGTCGGCAAGGGTGTCTTCACCCAGAGCGAATACCGGCAGTTCCTGAAGTCGGAGGACTTCTTGTGGGCGGTGCGCTGCCACATGCATTTCCTGACCGGCAAGGCCGAGGAGCGGCTGCATTTCGACATCCAGCGCGATATCGCCGAGCGGCTTGGCTACACCAGCCACCCCGGCCTGTCGGCGGTCGAACGCTTCATGAAGCACTACTTCCTGATCGCCAAGGAGGTCGGCGACCTCACCCGCATTTTCTGCGCGGCGCTGGAAGAAGAGCAGGCCAAGCATGTGCCGGGCTTCAACCGCATGATCACCGGCTTCTCGCGCCGCCGCCGCAAGCTTGCCGGCACCAGCGACTTCATTCTCGACAATCATCGCCTCAACGTTGCCGACGACGAAGTGTTCGAGCGCGATCCGATCAACCTGGTGCGGCTGTTCTGGTTCGCCGACCGGCACGGGCTGGAGTTCCACCCCAATGCGCTGAAGCTGGTGACGCGCTCGCTGCGGCTGGTCGACAAGAACCTGCGGCGCAACGCCGAGGCCAACAGGCTGTTCCTCGATATCCTGACCTCGGACCGCTATGCCGAGCTCAATTTGCGCCGCATGAACGAATCCGGCCTGTTGTCGAAGCTTATTCCGGACTTCGGCAAGATCGTCGCCATGATGCAGTTCAACATGTACCACCATTATACGGTGGACGAGCATCTGATCCGCTGCGTCGGCGTGCTGGCCGAGATCGAGCGCGGCGACGACGCCAAGGTGCATCCGTTGTCGCATTCGCTGATGCCGGGCTTGAGGAAGAGCCGCGACGCGCTCTACGTCGCCGTGCTGCTGCACGACATCGCCAAGGGACGGCCCGAGGACCATTCGGTCGCCGGCGCACGAATTGCCCGCAGGCTGGGTCCGCATATGGGCCTCTCGGCTGCCGATACCGAGACGGTGGCGTGGCTGGTGGACAATCACCTCGTCATGTCGATGACGGCGCAGACGCGCGACCTCAACGACCGCAAGACCATCGAGGATTTCGCCGCAATCGTGCAGTCGGTGGAGCGGCTGAAGCTTCTGCTGATCCTGACGGTCTGCGACATACGCGGCGTCGGGCCGGGCGTGTGGAACGGCTGGAAAGGGCAGTTGCTGCGCAATCTTTATTACGAGACCGAGCTTCTGTTGACCGGCGGCTTTTCGGAGATGTCGCGGGCCGAGCGCGCCGCGGAAGCGCGCGACAAGCTGGCCGCCGCCCTGACCGGCTGGACCGAGGAAGCGCGGCGCGCCTATGTCGGCCTGCACTATGAGAATTACCTCTTGACCGTCGACGTCGCCGATCAGGTCCGCCACGCCGAGTTCGTGCGCGAGGCTGATGCGGCTGGCCGGAAACTGGCCACCATGGTCAAGACGCATGAGTTCGAGGCGGTGACCGAGATCACCGTCTTGGCGCAGGATCATCCGCGCCTGCTGTCGGTGATCGCGGGCGCTTGCGCTGCGGCGGGCGGCAACATCGTCGATGCGCAGATTTTCACCACCTCCGATGGCCGGGCGCTGGACACCATCCTGATCAGCCGCGAATTCGATCTCGACGAGGACGAGCGCCGCCGCGCCGAACGGGTCGGCAAGCTGATCGAGGACGTGCTGTCGGGCAGGGCCTGGCTGCCGGAGATGATCGCGAAGCGCACCAAGCCGAAGCGCGGCGCCAAGGTGTTCCGCATTCCGCCGCATGCCGAGATCCGCAACAGCCTGTCCAACCGCTTTTCGGTGATCGAGGTGGAGGGGCTGGATCGGCCGGGCCTGTTGTCGGAGATCACCGGGGCGCTGTCCGACCTGTCGCTCGACATTGCGTCCGCCCACATCACCACCTTCGGCGAGAAGGTCATCGACACCTTCTATGTCACCGACCTGACCGGGCAGAAGATCGACAACCCGGCGCGCGTCAAGCAGATCCGCTCCAAGCTGGTCGAAGCGCTGGAAGGTTCCGGGCTGGAGCAGCTTGCCAAGTCGAAAGCCGCGGCGGAATAGAGTGAGAGCCGGTTTCTTGAAATCCTCCCCATTTGCGGCGGTCGCACGATGAGCCTGGTGAAGAAATTCGCGACGGTCGCCTCAGGCACGCTGGTGAGCCGCGTGCTTGGCTTCACGCGCGAGATGCTGATGGCGGCAGCACTTGGCACCGGGCCGGTGGCCGATGCCTTCTACGCCGCGTTCCAGTTTCCCAACACATTTCGCCGGCTGTTTGCGGAGGGCGCCTTCAACACCGCCTTCGTGCCGCTGTTTGCCAAGGAGATCGAGGCCGACGGCATCGACGGCGCGCGGCGTTTTTCGGAGGAAGTGTTCGGCGTCCTGTTCAGCGCGCTGATCGTTTTGACCATCGCCATGGAACTGGCGATGCCGCTTCTGGTGCGCACCATCATCGCGCCGGGCTTCGCCGACGATCCGGAAAAATACGATCTGACCGTGGCGTTGGCCACGATCATGTTTCCCTATCTGGTGTGCATGTCGCTGGCCTCGATGATGGCCGGCATGCTGAATTCGCTGAGGCGCTACTTCGCCGCCGCGATTGCGCCGGTGTTTTTGAACGTCATCCTGATCGGCGTGCTTTACCAGGCGTGGCGCAGCGGCGCTGACGGCCTGTCGGTCGGCTATGCGATGGCCTGGGGCGTGATGGCGGCGGGCGTTGTGCAACTGGCGATCGTATGGATCGCCGCCCGCAATGCCGGCATCTCCATCGGCTTCAAGCGGCCGCGCCTGACGCCGCGGGTGAAGCGGCTTTTGTTGCTGGCGTTGCCGGCGGCGGTGACCGGTGGCATCACCCAGATCAACACGCTGATCGGCACGGCGATTGCGTCGACGCAGGACAGCGCCGTGTCCTCGCTGGCGCTGGCGGACCGCGTCTATCAACTGCCGCTCGGCGTCGTCGGCATAGCGGTGGCGATCGTGCTTTTGCCGGAACTGTCGCGGGCGCTGAAGGCGAACAACATGGTCGAAGCGGCCAATCTGCAGAACCGCTCGGTCGAGTTCGTGCTGTTTTTGACCCTGCCGGCGGCGGCAGCACTTCTGGTGTTTTCCGAGCCGATCGTGCGGCTGCTCTATGAGCGCGGTGCCTTTGCGGCGAACGGTTCCACGCCGACGGTCGCCGCGATCCTTGCCATCTTCGGCCTCGGCCTGCCGGCGTTTGTGCTGATCAAGGCGTTCACGCCGGGCTACTTCGCCCGCGAGGACACGAAGACGCCGATGATCTTTGCCGCCATTTCGGTCGCGGTGAATGTTGGCTTTGCGCTCGCCCTATTTCCGCGCATGGGCGCTCCGGGCATTGCGGTGGCCTCCGCGGTCGCCGGATGGGTCAACGCGCTGATGCTGCTGGTGGGTCTGGTGCGGCGTGGCCACTGGCAGCGCGAGGCCGCATTGATGAAGCGCATTCCGAGGCTGGTGCTGGCCTCGGCTTTGATGGGAGCTGCACTTTACCTTGCCGGCATCTGGTTCGCGCCGTGGCTTGGGTCTTCGGCTCCGCTCGTCACCAAGGCTACGGCGGTGGCGGCATTGTCGGGGGCCGGGGCTGTGCTTTACTTTGTCGTTGCCTTCGCCATCGGCGGTGCGGATATGGGGATGATCCGCCGCAATGTCCGGCGCGGCGCGGCGCGCCCAGACGCTTCAGAGAAATAAGGACAAAAAAGAAAGGGCGTTGCCGCCCTTTCAAAGCCGGAGTCAAACCACTCCGGAAATTGCCGCGTCGAAGGCTTACTTCAGCGCTGCTGCAGCGTGCTCGGCATGCTGCTGGTGACCCTGGAACAGCTTCAGGCCGGTCTCGAGCAGGCTCTTCAGCTCGGGATTGGTAGCCGACGGGATGAGCAGCGTCTCGAGAGCGCCGTTGACCTGGGCGTGGTAGGCAACTTCGTTGTCGATATAGGCCTTGTCGAAGGCAGCGCCGTCGAGCTTGGACAGTTCGTCACGCTTGGCGGCAGCGGCGGCAGCCAAAGCCTTCGAGGTGTCGTTGTCTTCCGGCGTAACGTTCAGCTTCTTGACGAGGTCGAGTGCCTGGACGTTGACGGCTTCGTGGTCGGCCAGCATCGAGTTGGCGAAATCGACGACTTCCTTGGTCTTGGACTTCTCGACTGCGAGCTTGGCAGCCTCGATGTCGATGACGCCGGCGGTGTAGGCGATGTGGGCGATCTGCGGATCGGTCGGCTTGTCGGCAGCCTGGGCAAAGCCGACGGTGCCGAGCAGGAAAGCGGCCACAACGGCCAGGTTCAACTTGGTGGTCATGTAGAACTCCATTTTTTCAGGCGCGGCAGGGTGCGCGCCACCTTCTGACGCTGCTTGGATGCGCGGCCTGTCGAAACGTTCCCGGCTTTTCGGCAGATAGCGGAAACAATCTCGCGCGATGGAGTTTTCAGGGAGAGTTGGAAGATGGTTGCCGGTTTCAGGTCTCCCCGGTTTCAGGTCTCCTTGGGGTCGCTCGGAAAGCCGAGCCTCTTCATTACTTTCTCCGTAACGCTGGCGCAGCGCTCGCCGGCAAACGGAAAGGCATCGCCAAGCACTTCGCCAACCTGTGCTTCCATGCGCTCGCGCAACAGCTTGCGGGCGCGAAACAGCCGGGTCTTCACGGTCTCCGGCTTGATGTCGAGAAGTTCGGCGGTCTCTTCCGTGCTGAGGCCCTCGATCGCGCGCGCCATGAACACGGCGCGAAAGCTTTCGGGCAGGCTGTCTGTGGTCTTTTCAACCAGTTCGAGGATTTGTCTTTGTGCCATGTGTCGTTCCGGATCGTCCGGGCTCGCGGTGTTGGGAAATGCGATGATCTGTGCGCTGTCTGGGCCGGGATGCGCCGGCGGCACGGTGGGAAAACGTCGCTTCTTGCGCAGGCGCGCGATCGACTCGTTGATGACGATGCGCGACAGCCAGCTTGCCAGCGCCGCGTCGCCGCGGAAGTCCGCGAGATGGGAAAAGGCGCTGAGGTAAGCCTCCTGCAGCACGTCTTCCGCTTCACTGTCATCAACGAGAATGCTTCGCGCCAGCCGGTATAGCCTCTGGTTGTATCGTGTCATGATGGTGCGCAACGCGGTGGCATCCTGCGCCATTGCCAGACGGACCAGCGTCTGGTCGTCAAGGTCGCCAGCGCGCCTCAGCGCACTTTGCTCCGGCAACGGCATTAGAATTCCTCCGTCCGGCCCATTGGATGGCCGGCGGGAAAAAACGTTCCCGCCAAGGTTGTTTTATCACGAGGGGGCCGGGGTCACCATGCGGCAGTTCAGGCCGCGCGGGGGGTAATCCTGGCGAGGCTGTCGCCGAGCGCTCGCCTGCGCTCCATGATTTCGAAATCATGCTGAAGCCCGAGGAAGAACCCGTCCGACATGCCGAAATAACGCGCCAGCCGCAGATCGGTGTCGGCGGTTACCGCGCGTTTGCCCAGCACGATCTCGTTGATACGGCGCGGCGGCACGCCGATGGCGCGCGCCAGCGCGTTCTGGCTGAGCTTTAACGGTTCCAGGAATTCCTGCGCCAGAATCTCGCCCGCGTGCGGATTGTGGATGAGGTCTTCAGTGGTAGTCGATGATGCAGACATCCTGAGGCCCTCCTTCGGTCCATGAAAAACAGATGCGCCACTGGTCGTTTATCCTGATCGAGAATTTCCCTTTCAGATCGCCTTTGAGCGCTTCGAGGCGATTGCCGGGTGGAATGCGCAGGTCATCCAGTTTG
Organism: Mesorhizobium sp. 61-13; assembly: GCA_001897075.1. Lineage (GTDB taxonomy): Bacteria > Pseudomonadota > Alphaproteobacteria > Rhizobiales > Rhizobiaceae > Mesorhizobium. Next base: position 9,477 of record MKRZ01000141.1, read on the forward strand.
CGAGCCTGGTTGAGCAGGCGGAGCTTGACCAGCGCCTTGTCCTGAATGTCCGAGGGCAGATGGCGACTGCGCAATCCGCCCCAGATCTTCTCTGTTTCCCGGTCGGCAAAGCTCAGGATCATGACAAATCATAACGCATAACGTTATGTGGTGCAATATTGCCGCTCTCATGGAACTTGACCGGCAAATGGGTGTCGTCCATAAGCGCGCCGTCGAAAGACGTCGCCACGCAGGTTTAAAAAGCCGCACGATCCTCCCCGAGAAGCCGGCAGCTTTTCAAGGTCATGCGCGAACGGCCCTCCACAAGCCATGAGGACATCATGACCGCCTTCAAGCCCCTCGTTTTCTCAGGCGTCCAGCCGACCGGAAACCTGCATCTCGGCAATTATCTCGGCGCGATCAAGAAGTTCGTCGCCTTGCAGGAGACCTCCGACTGCATCTATTGCGTCGTCGACCTGCATTCGCTGACCGCGCAACTGGTGCATGACGACCTCAAGGACCAGACGCGCCAGATCACCGCTGCCTTCCTTGCTTCCGGCATCGACCCGAAGAAGCATATCGTCTTCAACCAGTCGCGGGTGATGCAGCATGCCGAACTGGCCTGGATCTTCAATTGCGTGGCGCGCATCGGCTGGATGAACCGCATGACGCAGTTCAAGGACAAGGCCGGCAAGGACCGCGAGAACGCCTCGCTCGGCCTGCTCGCCTATCCGAGCCTGATGGCGGCCGACATCCTCGTCTACCGCGCCACCCATGTGCCGGTCGGCGAGGACCAGAAGCAGCATCTGGAGCTGACGCGCGACATCGCCCAGAAATTCAACAACGACTTTTCCGCCCGCATCGCCGAACTCGGCATCGGTGTCGAGATGAAGGTCGGCGACGAGACCGTGAACGGCTTTTTCCCGATTACCGAGCCGGTGATTGGCGGGCCGGCCGCGCGCATCATGAGCCTGCGCGACGGCTCGAAGAAGATGTCGAAGTCCGATCCGTCGGACCTGTCGCGCATCAACCTGACCGACGATGCCGACACCATTTCGAAAAAGATCAAGAAGGCCAAGACCGATCCCGAGGCGTTGCCAAGTGAAGTCGATGGGCTGGCCAGCCGGCCCGAGGCGGAAAACCTCGTCGGCATCTATGCCGGTCTTGCCGAGATCACCAAGGAAGCCGTGCTGAAGCAGTATGGCGGCCAGCAGTTCTCGGTGTTCAAGCCGGCGCTGGCCGACCTTGCCGTGGACAAGCTTGCCCCGGTGGCGAGCGAGATGCGCCGCATTTCAGCCGACCGTGCCTATGTCGACGCCGTTCTGAAGGACGGCGGCGAGCGGGCCGGCGCGTTGGCCGAAAAGACGATGCGCTCGGTGCGCGACATCATCGGCCTTTTGCAGGACTAGTCTACATTCACCCACGCGCGGCGAGGAAGCCGGGCAGTTCGGCAACCGATCCGAGCACGACATCGGCAATCGGCGACAGGCTTTCGAGCGTGCCGGTGCCGGACAGAACGCCGATGGCAAGGCCGCAGCCGCCGGCCCGCGCCATTTCGAGATCGTGGCGGTTGTCACCGACCATCGCGATCTCCGTCGGCTTCAGCCCGGTGAGGTCGCAAAAGGCAACGACGGTGTCCGGCGCCGGTTTCGGATTGGCCACAGCATCGTAGCCATAGGCGGCGTCGAACAGTTGCGCGATGGATAGCGTGGCCAGCGTCCGTTCGCAGCCGAGCGTGGAATCGTTGGTGGCGACGCCCAGCCGGTACGGCCTGGCATGCAGCGTGTTGAGCGCGTCGATGATGCCCGGCAACGGCACCGCAAGCGCGGCGCCCTGTTCGGTGGTGATGATGTTGAACCGCTCGACCGCCGCGATCTGCTCGGCGCGCGAAAGATGCGGCAGCCACAATTCGATCACGTCGAGATTGGTGCCGGCGGCAAACACCGAATCCGCCTTGAAGCGGCGGGTCTTCGGGTCGAGCCCGGCAGCGGCGAGAAGCTGGTCGGCTTGCGTGCGGTCGCCTTCGGCAGCTTCCAGCGCCATGAAATCGGCAACGCCGGACCATGTCGCGTTGAAATCGACAAGGGTGCCGTCCTTGTCGAAGAGGATTCCCTTGATGTCGGCCAAAACCTACCCTCTCAAATGGTGGATATATGCCACCAGCCCCGCCGTCGACGCATCCCTGCCAGCGGCATCCTGCTTGCCTTCGACGACAGGCAGAAGCTGCGTCGCCAGTTCCTTGCCCAGTTCGACGCCCCACTGGTCGAACGAGTTGATGTCATAAAGCACGCCTTCGACGAAAACGCGATGCTCATAGAGCGCGATCAGGCGGCCGAGCGTGCGTGGGTCGAGGCTCTGGTAGAGGATGGTGAGCGAGGGCCGGTTGCCGGAAAAGACGCGGTGCGGCGCGATCTTTTCGACTTGCTCGGGTCTCACGCCCTTGGCCAGCATCTGGGTCCGCGCCTCCTCCAGCGTGCGGCCCTTCATCAGCGCTTCGGACTGGGCGAGGCAGTTGGCCAGCAAAAGATCGTGATGATGTTGCAGGTCGGGCTCGTGGCCGTTGGCCGCCGCGAGGAATTCGACCGGGATGATGTCGGTGCCCTGGTGCAGGAGCTGGAAGAAGGCATGCTGGCCGTTGGTGCCGGGCTCGCCCCACACCAGCGGTCCGGTGGGCGTCGGAACGGGGCCGCCTTCGAGCGTGACGCTCTTGCCGTTCGATTCCATGTCGAGCTGCTGGAGATAGGCAGGCAGCCGCGACAGGCGCTGGTCATAAGGGATGACGGCGCGGGCCGGATAGCCGCACACCACGCGGTGCCACCAGCCGACGAGGCCAAGCAGCGCCGGCAGGTTCTTCGCCAGCGGCGCGGTGCGGAAATGCTCGTCCATCTCATGCGCGCCGGCTAGCATGGCGCGAAAATTCTTCGGGCCGACGGCGATCATCACTGGCAGGCCGATCGCGCCCCACACTGAATAGCGGCCGCCGACCCAATCCCAGAAGCCGAACACGCGCTCCGGGGCGATGCCGAACTTCGCCACGAGGTCGAGCGCGGTGGAGACGGCGGCGAAATGCTTGCCGACGGCGTTGGGGCCGAGCGCCTTTTCGATCCAGCGCCGCGCGGTCTCGGCATTGGTCATCGTCTCGACGGTGGTGAAGGTCTTGGAGGCGATGATGAAGAGCGTCGTCTCGGCGTTGAGCCGTTTGAGCGTGTCGTGGATGTGCGCGCCGTCGATGTTGGAGACATAGTGCGCGCGCGGGCCGTCATGGTAGGGCGCGAGCGCCAGCGTCGCCATGGCCGGACCGAGGTCCGAACCGCCGATGCCGATATTGACGATGTCGGTGATCGCCTTGCCGGTCGCGCCCTTGGCCTTGCCGGAGCGCACCTCGTCGGCAAAGGCGCTCATGGCGTCGAGCACGGCATTGACGTCGGCCTGCACGTCCTGCCCGTCGAGGGTCAGGCCCTTGCCGTCGAGATTGCGCAGCGCGGTGTGCAGCACGGCGCGGTCTTCGGTCAGGTTGATGTGCTGGCCGGAAAACATCGCTGCCCGGCGTCCCTCGACATCGGCCGCTTTTGCGATCTTGACGAGCAGGTCCATCGTCTTCTGGTCGACGGCGCATTTCGACCAGTCGAGCAGGAGATCGCCATCGGATGCGGAAAAGCGGCTGAAGCGCTTGGCATCAGTGGCGAAAGCCGCGCGCATGTCGGCGGGTGCGGCAGCGCGATGATCGCGCAGGGCGGCGAGGTTTTCTCGGAAAGACGGTTTATCCACGGGGCGGCTCCAGAGACGGCATGATTGGCACTCTAGCAGACCTCAGTTGGTCGCGGCGAGGCTTGAGGCAAGTTCTCTAAACCAATTTCAATCGATTGAATAGCGACTGTAGGCCGGGACATCCTTGTCTGGCCGCATCGTGATCGATCACTGGCATAAATCCTAGCGATCAGAAAAATTGATTGGCTTAATCACTTGTGCCACGGCACATTCGACTGGTCCACAAAACGAAAAAGACTGACCACCCAGGGCACCGAACCCAAGACCCGATAAAAAAAGACCGACGACCGAGGAAACTCCCATGCCACAGCGAAATGACACGGCCATTTGGTCGGGCCTGTTCCGCATTTCGGCGGAATCCGGCCAGACCCTCCAGGCGCAGATCAGGCAGGCGATCGTTGCAGCCATTCTCGACAGGCAGATTGCCGCCTCCATGCCGCTTCCCTCATGCCGCATCCTGGCCGAAAAACTCGGCGTGGCGCGCGGCACCGTGGTGCTGGCGTTCCAGCAACTGGTGGACCAGGGCTTCCTCGTGGCGCGCGAGCGCCGCGGCCATTTCGTCAATCCCGAAGTTCTGGCGACACCGGCCAAGCCGCAAAAAGCGCTCGAGCAGGCCAATGAGATCGACTGGAAGGCGCGCTGCCAGATATTGGCCAGCGACATGCCGCCGCCGGCCAAGCACGACAACTGGATCAAGTCGTCCTATCCGTTCGTCTACGGCCAGTTCGACCCGGCGTTGTTCCCGACCGCCGAGTGGCGCGAATGCAATCGCATGGCGCTGGCGGTGCTGGAAATCCGCAGCTGGGCCTCCGACATGGTCGACCGCGACGACCCGTTGCTGATCGAGCAGATCCAGGCAAGGCTTCTGCCGCGCCGCGGCATCTTCGCCAATCCGGACGAGATCATCGTTACGCTGGGCGCGCAGAACGCGCTCTACATGCTGGCGACGCTTTTGATGACCAAGGGCTCGAAGGTGGCGATGGAAGATCCGGGCTACCCGGATGCGCGTTCGATCTTCAGACTGGCAGGCGCGCAAACGCTGCCGGTGCCGGTCGATCAGTCCGGTATCGTGACGTCATCCATCCCGTCGGATGCGGGCTTTGTCTTCGTCACGCCGAGCCATCATTGTCCGACCATGGTGCCATTGTCCGACGAGCGGCGGCAGGACCTTCTGGCGCGGGCCAACCGCAACAACCAGATCATCATCGAGGACGGCTATGACAGCCAGTTGCTCGACGAAGCGCCGCAGCAGGCGCTGAAGAGCGTCGATCGCTCGGGGCGGGTGATCTATGTCGGCTCGATGTCGAAGACCCTGGCGCCGGGCCTGAGGCTTGGCTACATCGTCGCTTCCGCCGGGCTGATCGCGGAACTGCGCGCGCTGCGCCGCTTCATGCTGCGCCACCCGCCAGCCAACAACCAGCGCGCGGTGGCGCTGTTCTTGTCGCTCGGCCATCACGAGGCGCTGGTGCGGCGGCTGTCGTCGGCCTTCGAAGAGCGCCGCAAGCGCCTGGTCCATGCCATTTCCGCATTCCTGCCGGAATGGAGCTCGACCAATTCGGCCGGCGGCACCTCGCTTTGGCTGGAAGGGCCGCGCGGCACCGATTCGCGCGACCTTGCCATCGCTGCCGCCAGCCGGTCCGTCATCATCGAGCCGGGCGGCCGCTTCTTCGACCAGAACGAAAAGCCGTCGCGCTTCATGCGGCTGGGCATTTCCTCGATCGCCTTGCAGCACATCGAGCCCGGTATCCGCGAGCTTGCAACGGCGGCTGGCCGCCGCCCCGCAGCCGCCTGACCTACCCGTTGCCGCGCATTTCCCGCAGGAGATGCGCGGCATTCTTCTGGCCCATCTGGTGAAATTTTCTGGCCCATGGTCTGTGCCAATGGCGAGAGCATAGTCACGCAAAATGGGAACAAGGCCGGCAAGCGGTGGATCAACCATCGAGGTTAGGCTTTTCTGCAACCAGGAGGACCAGCCATGTCCGTAGTGGCTGAAAAGCAGGAAGAATCGACCGATCAAAGGGCGCGACGCGCCGGTGGACGCGAGGCAAGGCGTGCGATGCGGGCTGCGCCGCTGGCTGACGACGTCAGGCCGATACGGCCCGGAATGGAGGGCGGCAGGTATAAGCCGTTGGACCAGAACGACCTCGAGCGCATCCACGAGGCGGTGCTCACGGTTCTCGAAACGGTCGGTTTCGCCAACGCCATCCCGTCCTGCAGCGCGGCGCTGGCACGGGCCGGCGCGATCCTCAGCGAGGACGGCCGCATCCGCTTTCCGCGCAATCTGGTGCTCGATACGATCAAGCGCGCGGCGCGCAATTTCACGCTGCACGGGCAGGACCCGAAGCATGACATGGTGATCCAGGGCAAGCGCGTGCACTATGGCACCGCGGGCGCTGCCGTGCATCTGGTCGATGTCGAGAAGCGCCAGTACCGCGAGTCGCTGGTACAGGACATCTACGACGCCGCCCGCCTCGTCGATGGGCTCGACAACATCCATTTCTTCCAGCGCCCGATGGTGCCGCGCGACATTCCAGATCCGCTCGAGATGGACTTCAACACGCTCTACGCCTGCGTGATGGGGACGTCGAAACATGTCGGCACCTCGTTCACCGTGCGCGAGAACGTCAAGCCGGCGCTGGAGATGCTCTATGCGATTGCCGGCGGCGAGGAGAATTTCCGGGCGCGCCCGTTCGTCTCCAACTCGAACTGCTTCGTCGTGCCGCCGATGAAGTTCGCCGAGGACGCCTGCGGCGTGCTCGAAGCCTGCGTCGAAGGCGGCATTCCGATCCTGCTTCTGTCGGCGGGACAGGCGGGCGCGACGGCACCGGCGGCGATTGCCGGCGCGGTGGTGCAGGCGGTGGCCGAAGTGCTGGCCGGCCTCGTCTACGTCAATGCCATCAAGCCCGGACATCCGGCGATCTTCGGCACATGGCCGTTCGTGTCGGATTTGCGGACTGGCGCCATGTCTGGCGGCTCGGCCGAACAGGCGGTGCTGACTTCGGCTTGCGCCCAGATGGCGCAATTCTACGACCTGCCCGGCGGCTCGGCGGCCGGCATGTCGGACTCCAAGCTGCCCGATATCCAGGCGGGTTACGAAAAAGGCATCACCAATGTCATGGCCGGCCTGTCGGGGCTGAACCTCGTCTATGAATCGGCAGGCATGCACGCCTCGCTGCTCGGCTTTTGCCTCGAGAGCCTGATTATCGACAACGACATGCTCGGCCATTGCCTGCGCTGCGTGCGCGGGGTCGAGGTGACCGAAGACGCGCTGTCCATCGCCACCATCTCGGAAGTGTGCCTGAACGGCCCCGGCCACTATCTGGGCAACGAGCAGACGCTGAAGCTGATGCAGACGGAATATTTCTATCCGGCGGTGGGCGACCGGTTTTCGCCCAAGGAATGGAACGAGAAGGGCCGTCCCGATATCCTGATCCGGGCAATCGCGGAAAAGAAGCGAGTGCTGGCCGAAGTGTTCCCTCGCCACGTTTCGCGCGCGACCGACGACAAGCTGCGCCAGCGCTTCGAGGATCTGATCAAGCTGCCGAGAAGCGGCATGGGCGGGTAGTTATTCAGGTGAGGGCGGCCTGCAAATCGCAGCTTTCTGCGCTTCCGGTGCTCACGTACCTTAAAGTACGTTCCGCTCCGGTTCTCGAAAGCTACGATTTTCGGCGCGCCCTGACCTGAAAACCTCGCGCACTCCCCAAAGCGCTGCGCGCCACGCGTAGGGGACTCAGGCTTTCACCTCGCCGATCGACCACGGCAGCACCTCGCCGCCGCGGAACACGACCACTTCCTTCTCATCGACCGGCACCGCCGACAGGGCGCTTGACGGGCGCTTGAGAAGCGTGAGCGTGCCCTTGTTCGGCTCGAGACCGTGGAAACGCGCGCCGTTCAGCGAGGCAAAGGCCTCGAAGCGGTCGAGCGCGCCCTCTTCGTCGAAAACCTGGACATAAGTCTGCAAGGCGGTGACGCCGCCGAAAATGCCGGCCGAGCAGCACTCGGCCTCCTTTGCGCCGCGCACATGCGGGGCGGTGTCGGTGCCGATCATGAAGCAGCTTTCGCCCGATGTGACGGCTTTGCGCAGCGCGAGGCGATGGCTTTCGCGCTTGGCCACCGGCAGGCAGTAGAGATGTGGGCGCAGGCCGCCCTGGAAGATCGAGGTGCGGTTGATGACGAGGTGATGTGGCGTGACGGTTCCGGCAACGCGCGGTGCATGTGCGCGCACGATATCGACCGTGCCGGCAGTGGTGACGTGCTCGATCACCGCTTTCAGGCCCTGATGCCGCTTGAGCAGCGGCAGCAGGCTCTTTTCCATGAACACTTCTTCGCGGTCGAAAATGTCGACTGAAGGGTCGGTCGATTCGCCGTGGATCAGCACCGGCATGCCGATCTTTTCCATGCGCTCCAGAACGGGCGCCAGCCCGACAAGGTCGGTGACGCCATGGTGCGCGTTGGTGGTGGCGCCTGCCGGATAGAGCTTGGCGGCGATCCAGACGCGCTCGGAAAAGCCGCGTTCGATTTCATCCGGGCTGGTGTGGTCGGTGAGATAGCAGGTCATCAGCGG
>MKRZ01000141.1:17982-25753 GCA_001897075.1 Mesorhizobium sp. 61-13
CGTCGCGTCGAAAAGCTCGCCGATGTTCATCGCATTCCCCCTTCGCAGCCGGAACCGGCACTACTTGTGAGCAGCGATATACATGGCTTGCCGCCGAATGGCAGGGTTTTATTGAGGCGATGCTTTGCGCGTCGTTTTCAGGCGTGGCCGTGCGAGATCAGGCGGTTCAGCACCGGCTGCAGCCGGTCGGGCGTAATCGGCTTGGCCACCACGACATCGATCAGGCCCGACAGCGACAGGTTCTCCGGTGAGCCGGTGCGGTTGGAAAGCAGTATGACCGAGGGTCTTGATTGGCCCGATGCACGCCGCAATGCGGCAATTGTCGGCATCAGGGCATCGCAGTCCTTGTTGTCGGCGCCGCCGTCGAGAACAATGGCGCCGGGTACCATGGCCAGCAGGATCTTCGTCGCTGTTTCGGGTGTTTCCGGGACCGGCTTAAGTCCCAATCCCTCGATGATCTTAGAAACCACCACCTGATTGATGCGGGATTTTCCGACGATCACGACTTTAGACATGTCCACGACCAGTTCACCTTGCCCGCCTCTCGCGGTTCTGGAGGTCTCGTCGTTTCTTTCGGTATGCGTAGGCAAGGCGACTTTACACCAATACTTCAATTCAAGGTTGAAAGGAGTAGAACCTTTGGTTGATGTGGCAAGCCGTGTCAAGGACCAAAAAAGTGGCCCGGACCATGTTCGCCGTAGGTTGAGTAAGGCAAATTCCGATGCAGATGTCTATAGGGTCTAGCCCATGCGGGCTGCGCGCTCAAAGCGCCGTGGAAATGGCATCGGGCACCGCGACGATGGACCCGAAAAGCCCGCGAGTCGAAGCGGTTCCGACTATAGAGACGGTCGAATGTCCCGCCTGAAACGAAACCACCCGCACGTCGAACGCGCGGGTGGTCACCAAATCGTGAGCTTGCTCGGATCGAAGAATCGATGCCGGATCAGCTATGACTTTGCGTAACGATCACCGGGATGAGCAGGTCGCCCCAGTTGCCGTCGCCGCCGTGATGACGGGCGGAGCGAACCAGTTCGACCGATACGCCGGCTTCGACCGCCTTCATCACCGACTGGTTGAGGCGGTGCAGGTCGTTGGCCAGCATGCGGATGGTCGCCTGCTGATCGGTGTTCATGGCCGACGACTGTTCCTCGGCCCTTTCCTTGACTCGGCTGATCGAAGCCATTTCGGTTCTCCCTGGAAATTGACGTCTTTCTGGACGTCGGTGCTGGTTATTCCGCAGCCGGCTTGAACTGGGCCTGCTCGGTCGATTCCTTCATTGCGGTGGTGGACGACTGGCCGCCGGTGATGGCAACGGACACGGCGTCGAAATAGCCGGTGCCGACTTCGCGCTGGTGCTTGGTCGCCGTGTAGCCGTTGACCTCTGCCGCGAACTCCGCCTCCTGCAACTCCGAATAGGCTGCCATCTGACGATCCTTGTAGCCGCGCGCCAGTTCGAACATGCCGTAGTTGAGCTGGTGGAAGCCAGCCAGCGTGATGAACTGGAACTTGTAGCCCATGGCGCCGAGCTCGCGCTGGAACTTGGCGATGGTAGCGTCGTCGAGGTTCTTTTTCCAGTTGAACGACGGCGAGCAGTTGTAGGCCAGCATCTTGCCGGGATGGGCCTTGCGCACCGCTTCGGCGAACTTCTTCGCCTGGCCGAGATCAGGCTTCGAGGTTTCCATCCAGATCAGGTCGCAATTGGGCGCATAGGCGATGGCGCGCGCAATGCACGGCTCGATGCCGTTCTTGACCTGGTAGAAGCCTTCCACCGTGCGGCCTGCATCGTAATCGACGAAGGGCTGGTCGCGCTCGTCGATGTCGGAGGTGAGCAGCTTGGCCGCTTCGGCATCGGTGCGGGCGACGATCAGGGTCGGCGTGCCCATGACGTCCGCTGCGAGGCGGGCGGCATTGAGGTTGCGGATATGCGCCGCGGTCGGGATCAGGACTTTGCCGCCGAGATGGCCGCACTTCTTTTCCGATGCGAGCTGGTCTTCGAAGTGAACGCCGGCAGCGCCCGCCTCGATGAAGGCCTTCATGATCTCGAAGGCGTTGAGCGGACCGCCGAAGCCGGCTTCCGCGTCAGCCACGATCGGCGCGAACCAGGTGTCGACCGACAGGCCCTTGCCCTCGGAAACCTCGATCTGGTCGGCACGCTGCAAGGTGCGGTTGATGCGCTTGACCAGCTCTGGCGCTGCGTTGGCCGGATAGAGCGACTGGTCGGGGTACATCGCCGAAGCGGTGTTGGAGTCGGCGGCGACCTGCCAGCCCGACAGGTAGATGGCCTTCAGGCCGGCGCGAACCTGCTGCATGGCCTGGTTGCCGGTCATGGCGCCGAGCGCGTTGACGAAGGATTCTTCGTGGATGAGCTTCCACAGGCGGTTGGCGCCGTTCTCGGCCAGCGTGTGACGGATCTGCACCGAACCGCGCAGCCGCTTCACGTCTTCCGGGGTGTAGGGGCGCTCGACACCGTCGAAGCGGCCTTCCGACGCGGATGGGACGAGGTTGTAAAAATCAGTCATTTTCGGCTCCAACTCACTTGGCTTGTAAGAAAAGCACCACGCCCGCAACCCGGATTTATGGTGCATCGATATGACTGTCTTTACATTGCGCCGCGAAAAGGGCGAGAAAAACAGTATGAAAGCCCGGAAAATAAAGGAAAATCTGTGTTGCCTTTGACATCGAGGCATTGTAAATTTGTAAAAGATGTAAAAGGCATTGTTGGCGTTTCGGCCAGTCAATCTTGTAAATTGCTGTAAAGCCGGAGTGTAGGGCGACTGGCATGGCCGAACAGAAGATCTTCGCCGGGCCGCGTATCCGCCGCATCCGCAACGCCAAGGGCCTGACCCAGACGGCGATGGCGGAAGGGCTCGGCATTTCGCCGTCCTATCTCAACCTGATCGAGCGCAACCAGCGGCCGCTGACGGTGCAGCTGATCCTGAAGCTGGCCTCGGTCTACAAGGTCGAGCCCGACGAATTGCAGGGCGAAGCGCGCGGTTCGATCGCGGCGCTGAAGGAGGCTTTCTCCGATCCGCTTCTGGCCGGCGAACTGCCGGGTGACCAGGAGCTGGTCGAGGTTGCCGAGGCGGCGCCCAATGCGGCGGCGGCCATCGTCAAGCTTTACCGCGCCTACCGCGAGCAGGCGGAGCGGCTGTCCGACCTCAACGAGCTGCTTGCCCATGAAGGGCGCGGCACGGCCCTTTCCGGCGCGCGCCTGCCGATCGACGAAGTGCACGAGGTGTTCGAGCGGCGGCCCAACCACTTCACCAACATCGAGGAAGAGGCGGAGGCGTTTGCCGGCGTGCTCGATCCGGGCGACGACCTGTTCGGGGCGCTGAAGGCGTGTTTCTCCGATCCGCTTCTGGCCGGCGAACTGCCGGGTGACCAGGAGCTGGTCGAGGTTGCCGAGGCGGCGCCCAATGCGGCGGCGGCCATCGTCAAGCTTTACCGCGCCTACCGCGAGCAGGCGGAGCGGCTGTCCGACCTCAACGAGCTGCTTGCCCATGAAGGGCGCGGCACGGCCCTTTCCGGCGCGCGCCTGCCGATCGACGAAGTGCACGAGGTGTTCGAGCGGCGGCCCAACCACTTCACCAACATCGAGGAAGAGGCGGAGGCGTTTGCCGGCGTGCTCGATCCGGGCGACGACCTGTTCGGGGCGCTGAAGGCGTGGCTGAAGCGCGAATACGGCATCGTCGTCAAGGTGCTGCCGGTGGCGACCATGCCGAACTGGCGTCGCCGCTATGACCGCCATTCGCAGCGCCTGTTCCTGTCTGAGCGGCTGTCGCCCTTCGACCAGTTGCGCGAAGTGGCGATGGAGGCCTGCCTGATCCGCATGACGGTCGCGGTTGCCGCCGAGATACAGGGGTTGAAGCTGTCGAGCGACGAGGCGCGGCGACTGGCCCGCTTCGAGCTTGGCCGCTATGCGGCGCACGCGCTGATGATGCCCTACCAGCCGTTTCTGGCCGCGGCGAATCGCTCGCGCTACGACATCGACGTGCTGCGCTCGCGCTTCGGGGTCTCGTTTGAGCAGGCCGCGAACCGGCTGACCATGCTGCAGCGGCAAGGCAGTGCGGGCGTGCCGTTCTTCATGCTGGAGATCGACAATGCCGGCCATCCGTTCCGCAAGTCCGGCAGCCTCGGCTTTCCGCACAGCCGCTTCGGTGGCGGCTGCCCCAAGCTGCCGGTGCATGCAGCCTTCACCCAGCCCGGCCAGATATTCGTCGAGGCGGTGGAAATGCCCGACGGGGCGGAATTCTTCTGTCTGGCCCGCACGCTTGAAGGCCCGCAGGGCGCTTACAACGAACGCCCGCGCCGAACCGCGCTTCTCTTGGGTTGCGACATCGCCTTCAAGGACGAAATCGTTTATGGCGCGGCGCTGATCACGGCAGCGGGCAAGGGGCAGGGCGCGGTCGTCACCACGCCGGTCGGTGCTGCCTGCCGGCTGTGCGAACGGCCGGGCTGCCTGTCGCGCGCCGCGCCGCCGGTGACGCGTCCGCTCGGGTTGGACGAGATGGTGACCGGCCTTTCCGCCTTCGACTTCCAGTAGTCGCAATCCGACCCTCGCCCACGCATCAGTTGGGTTAAGTTCGCTTTGCCACAACCACGAACAGCGCGTGGATCACGCAGGCGTGAGCGCTTTGCGTTATCGAGACGAAACCAAGCATCGGCCGCCCAGCCTCTCGCTTACGGCCCCTTTTTCCGAAATCGCCGCCAGACATGACCGAAGTCGCATCCAGTCCAGTATCATCCGGCCCGGCGCTTGCGCCGCGCGACGAACGTCGTGGCGCCTTGCTGGTGTTCCTGTCGGCGTTGATGTGGAGTTTTGGCGGCGCAATTGCCCGTTACATCGACATCGGCGACAGCTGGACCGTGGTGTTCTGGCGCTCGGTTTGGGCGGCGATCTTCCTGCTCAGCTTCATGGCCTGGCGCGATGGCGGGCGCGGCACGCTCAAGCTGTTCCGCGACATGGGCCTGCCCGGCTTTGCCGTGGCGCTGTGCTTCGCCACCGCCTCGACCTCCTTCGTGGTGGCGCTGGCCTATACGACGGTCGCCAACATCCTGCTGATGCAGGCCGGCGTACCGCTGATGGCGGCGCTGTTTGCCTGGATCGCCTTTCGCGAAAAGGTCTCGACGACCACCTGGATCGCCATTGCCACCGTGATTCTTGGCGTCGGCATCATGGTGTCGGAATCGCTCGGCGGCACGGTCTCGCCGATCGGCGACGGTCTGGCCCTGCTGATCGCCGTGGTCTTCGCCACGGCGACGGTGATCACGCGCCGCTTCTCGCATGTGCGCATGACGCCGGCGACCTGTCTCGGCACTATGTTTGCCGCCGCCTTTGCCTTCAGCCAGGCATCGACGCTTTCGGTCTCGGCCCATGACATGACGTTTCTGTTTGCCTTCGGCGTCGTCAATCTCGGCCTCGGCCTTGCCTTCTTCGCCACCGGCGCCCGCATGATCCCGGCTGCCATGGCAGCGCTGCTCGGCACGTTCGAGCCGTTGATGGGGCCGATCTGGGTCTGGCTGGCGCATGGCGAGATCCCGTCCGGCCGCACCATCATCGGCGGCGGGGTGGTTTTCATCGCGCTGTTCGTCCATCTCGTGCTGGAGTTCAAGCGCCAGACACAGCCGTCGCGTCCGGGCGTCACCGGCTTGCCTTCCCCGAACTGACCCATACGGCTCGCCCTTTTGTGACGGCCCTGACCTTGGGCGATAGTGCTTGACCATTGACAAGTCATCGAAACGGCGGGCAGGCTGCGACAAAGGCAACAACGAGACAGGCTGATCTTGCCCCTTGTTCCAACCAGTCTTCACATGGCTGGCCAAATTCATGGATTGTCCGGAAGCACCCGGATTGGAACTGTGCCGCCGCGCGAGCTGCTGCCCCGCCTTCTCGGAACAACCGCTTCCCTAGCGGCCAAATGCCGCTTGCTGGAAGCCAAAAAGCTCAATAGATTGAGGCACATGTCTGCCATTAGCGGTTACGCCGCGAACTGGCGCTGAAAATATCTGTAATGGGAGAATTGCATGAACATCAAGGCAAGCTGGCTCGTCGCCACGACCGCGGTAGCGGCCGCGACCTTCGCTTTTGCGGCACAGGCGCAGGAGCGCGTGGTCAACGTCTATAACTGGTCGGATTATATCGATTCCTCGATCATCGAGGACTTCACCAAGGAAACCGGCATCAAGGTCGTCTATGACGTCTACGATTCCAACGAAATCCTCGAAACCAAGCTTCTGGCCGGCGGCAGCGGCTATGACGTCGTGGTGCCGACCGGAAGCTTCCTCGCCCGCCAGATCCAGGCCGGCGTCTACCAGAAGCTCGACAAGTCGAAGCTGCCCAACCTCAAGAACATGTGGGACGTGGTTTCCGAGCGCACCGCGATCTTCGACCCCGGCAACGAATACTCGATCAACTATATGTGGGGCACGATCGGCATCGGCTACAACATCAAGAAGATTCAGGAGGTGCTGGGCACCGACAAGATCGATAGCTGGAAGGCGGTCTTTGATCCGGAGCAGGCGGCCAAGCTGAAGGATTGCGGCATCAACTTCCTCGACTCGCCGACCGACATGATCCCGGTGACGCTGGCCTATCTTGGCTTGAATCCAGACAGCCATGAGGCCGGAGACATCGCCAAGGCCGAGGAGGCGCTTTTGGCGGTGCGCCCCTTCGTGCGCAAGTTCCATTCCTCGGAATTCATCAATGGTCTCGCCAATGGCGACATCTGCGCAGCCGTCGGCTGGTCTGGTGACATCTTCCAGGCGCGCGACCGCGCCGACGAGGCGAAGAACGGCGTCGAGCTGGCCTATGCCATTCCGAAGGAAGGCACGCAGATGTGGTTCGACCAGATGGCGATTCCCGCTGACGCTCCGCACGTCGCCGAGGCGCATGAGTTCCTCAACTACATGATGCGGCCGGAAGTGATCGCCAAGTCGTCGAACTATGTCTACTACGCCAACGGCAACAAGGCTTCGCAGGAATTCCTCGACGCCGAAGTGCGCGACGATCCGGCTGTCTATCCGCCGGAGGACGTGCTGGCCAAGCTGTTCGTCAACACGCCGCTCGACCCCAAGACCCAGCGTCTGTTCACGCGCAGCTGGACCAAGGTCGTCACCGGTCAATAACTGGCGTGAAGGAAGGCCCCGGCGGCATGTCGCCGGGGCCATCTCAAAAAGCGCAGATTTCACAAAAGCGTACAAGCCGACTGGCAAGCAGGGACGGAGTGGGACATGAAGTCACTGGGCAGCATACGCAGGGATTTTGCACCGTGGAATGATCCGGATGCAAAGCCATATATCCGCTTTGAAAACGTCACCAAGCGCTTCGGCGATTTCACCGCCGTCAACAACCTGTCGCTGACCATATTCGAGCGCGAGTTCTTCGCGCTTCTGGGCGCGTCCGGCTGCGGCAAGTCGACCTTGCTCAGGATGCTGGCCGGCTTCGAGGAGCCGACCGAAGGGCGCATCCTGCTCGACGGGCAGGACTTGCGCGGCATTCAGCCTTACCGGCGGCCGGTCAACATGATGTTCCAGTCCTATGCGCTGTTTCCGCATATGACGGTGGAGAAGAACATCGCCTTCGGCCTGAAGCAGGACGGCATGTCCAAGGCCGACATCGATTCCCGCGTTGCCGAGATGCTCAAGCTGGTCAAGCTCGAGCGCTTCGCCCAGCGCAAGCCGCACCAGCTCTCGGGCGGCCAGCGCCAGCGCGTGGCGCTTGCCCGTTCCGTCGCCAAGCGCCCGAAGGTGCTTTTGCTTGACGAGCCTCTGG
>MKRZ01000141.1:25765-27063 GCA_001897075.1 Mesorhizobium sp. 61-13
AGAAGCTGCGCGAGGAAACGCAGTTCGAGCTGATGGACCTGCAGCAGGAACTTGGCCTGACCTTCGTCGTCGTCACCCACGACCAGGAAGAGGCCATGACCATGGCCGACCGCATCGCCATCATGGACAAGGGTGAGGTGATGCAGGTGGCGACGCCGGCCGAGGTGTATGAAGCGCCCAATTCGCGCTTCGTTGCCGGCTTCGTCGGCAATGTGAACATGTTCGAAGGCTCCGTTGCCGAGCGGACCGAAAAGACGGCCCGCATAACCGGATCGACCGGAGCCCAGATCCTGGTCGAAAACGCCGGCGAAGCTGCCAAGGGCGCCAACGTCGCCTTCGCCATTCGTCCGGAAAAGATCAAGGTATCGTCCAAGAAGCCGGCCGGCGACGTCAACGCGCTGGAAGGCGAGATCTACGATATCGCCTATCTCGGCGACATGACGGTCTACCACGTCAAGCTCGAGGACGGGCAAGTGGTGCGCGCCAGCACGATGAATGCGGCGCGCATCGTCGAGGACCCGCTGACCTGGAATGATCGTGCCTGGGTGTCCTTCCGGCCTGACGCCGGCGTTGTCTTGACGCGCTAGGAGGCGGCCATGACCAATGCCGCCGCGTCCGTCCCTGCCAGCCTTTCAGCCGATGAGGAAAAATCCGCAGGCGCCCGTCTTTTGTCGGGCATTGCGTCCCGCCTCGTCATCCTCATTCCCTATTGCTGGCTGCTGTTCTTCTTCCTCATTCCTTTCGTCATCGTCTTCAAGATATCGCTGTCGCAGACGGCGATCTCGATGCCGCCCTATACGCCGGCGCTCGATTTCGGGGCCGGCCTTGCGGGGTTCACCGATGCGCTGAAACAGCTGAGCTTCGACAATTATGTCTGGCTGACGGAAGACGCTCTTTATTTCAACGCTTACGTCTCCAGCGTCGTCATCGCCGGCATTTCGACTTTCCTGACCCTTCTGGTTGGCTATCCGATCGCCTACGGCATGGCGCGTGCGCCGGCTTCGCTCAGGCCGACGCTGTTGATGCTGGTGATCCTGCCGTTCTGGACCTCGTTCCTGATCCGCGTCTATGCCTGGATCGGCATCCTGAAGCCCGAAGGCCTGCTCAACCAGTTCCTGATGGGCGTCGGCGTGATTTCCGAGCCGCTGATCATCCTCAACACCTACACCGCCATCTTCATCGGCATTGTCTATTCCTACCTGCCCTTCATGGTGCTGCCGCTTTATTCGACGCTGGAGAAGATGGACAATTCGCTGATCGAGGCGGCCAACGATCTGGGCTGTACGCCGATCGGCGCG
>MKRZ01000142.1 GCA_001897075.1 Mesorhizobium sp. 61-13
CGGCACCGGCAAGACGACGCTGATCCAGATGATCGCCGGCCTCGTCAACGGTTATTGCCAGGTCGCGGGCTACCAGTTCGTCTATGAGAATTTCGGCGTCGACCAGATCTCGTCCTATCAGGGCAAGTCGGGCCAGAACTGTCGCCAGTTCATCAACAACGTGCTCAACCCGCGCGCCATCGGCTTCGGCACCATCGACGATATCGACCAGGTGGCAGCGCGCCGTTCCGACGACCGCGCCTCGGCCGGCCAGCAGGAAATCACCGGCGTTTTGATGGACGCCTTTGCCGGCGCTTCGACCGTCGTGCGCGGCAACTGCTCGTTCGGCATGTTCTCCAACTATCCCGAAAACGTCGACGATGCGCTGCGCCAGCGCGCCGGCGCACGCTGGCTGGTGGACGGGCCGCAGACGCGCAACGACTACATTGATATCTTCGTGCTTCTTGCTGGAAAGAATCACAAAATTCCGCTCGGCGAGCACGACCTTTATGCGGCGCAGGAAATCCAGCGCGCTGTGGCCGATGCCTATGAAGGCCACGACAAACCGCAGGAAGACGGTCTGATGAAGGTCTACGACCGCTTCATGAAGGAGAACGGCGAGCCGAAGACGCTGGCCGATGTCGGCGACTATCTGCACCGCATCAAGGAGGCCGAGCCGCGCTTTACTGGCCGCGCCATCAAGAACGTCACAGACGCCATCAAGATGCGCGCCATGGACATCGAACTGCCGGACGACTGGTTCGCCGCCCCCGACACCTTCATGCGCAAGACCTACGACGAGAAGAAGGCGATGATCGAGGAACTGCGCGGGCCGTTCTCGATGGACATGGTGGTGCAGGAAATCAACCGCTACGCCGATTCCGAATTCCGCTACTCGGACAAGTCCGACGATTCCGCCGTCGAGAAGCTCCTGCGCGACGCCCGCCTGCGCGAACGCGCCGTGCGAGAGATGGAGGAGTTGAAGAAAAAGGGGCTGTGGAATGCGTAGCGACGCCTGCCCCGGATTCTGGAAGGCCCCAGCCTGATGCCCTCCAAATTCCCCCTTCTGCGCGACAATGCCCTGATTTACGGCCGCCTTTTGCCGGTCGAGGAGCCGCATCTCATCGAACGCTACAACAAGGCGCTGAAGGCATTCGGGCTGAAGCCAACGAAGCTGAAGAGCTTCGAGATCGACCGCACCGGCTTTTCCCCGCAGGTCGCCGAAGAATTCGACGACTACGACTATCTCGACCCAAACGGCATCAACCGCCGGTTCATCATCCTGACGCCATCGCAGCGCGACCTGCCGGTGGTGCACACGGCTTTCTCCAACACCTCGCAACTGATGTTCGAGTTCATGTCCAAGAACCAGCGCGCCATCGACGCACTGACCATCAAGGACGTGATCTACGGCGAGATCGAGGATTCGGTTTCCAAGGTCGAGGATATCGAGGACCTGTTGTCGATCAACCAGGTCGAGTTCCGCGTGCTGTCGGCGGAGGACGTGCTGGGCAAGGCGGCCGAACTCGGCAAGCTAGTCGACCGGCTGAAGCAGGAGCCGGACGCCTGGCGCGACGACAAGATGCTCGAAGAGATGGTTGAGCTGGCCAAGGTGTGCGGCGACATCCGCGAGAACACGCTGGTTCCGGACCAGGTCATCTTCCGCCACAACGCCTACTGGACCAGCCATTTCGGCGGCCTTTACGTCTTCGTCGATCCAGACGCCACCACCGTCATCGGCGATCCGGCGGCTCCGGGCTTCCGCCGCTCGCGACCCTGGCAGGTCAGCTATCTGTCGATCCACGATGCCGACAAGGTGTTCCGCTTCCTCGCGGGAACCGGCCGCATCGAACTGCCGCGCGCCTCGTGGGTCGAACAGTCGGGCTATCTGGAACACCGCGCCGAAATGGTGGTGCGCAGCCTGATCCGCGAGGCCGAGCCGAAGCGCAATCTTTCCGATGTGGACAAGGTCTG
>MKRZ01000143.1 GCA_001897075.1 Mesorhizobium sp. 61-13
GTATCAGGATCGAGGCCCACTTCCTTCAGCGCCGCGATCGCACGCTGGTCGCGCTCCTTGGCGCTGATATCCGGTTCGTGAACCAGCAGGCCTTCGGTCACGACCTGCCCGATGGTCATGCGCGGCGACAGCGAGCCGAACGGGTCCTGGAACACCAGTTGCAGCTCCCGGCGCAGCGGCCGCATGGCCTGCCGGTCGGCGCTTGAAATATCGTGCTCGCCAAAGCGGATAACGCCGTCGCTTGGCAACAGCCTCAGCAGCGCGCGGCCCAAAGTCGATTTGCCCGAGCCCGATTCGCCGACGATGCCGATGGTCTGATTTTCCTTCAGCCGAACCGAAATATGGTCGACGGCGCGCAGCATCAAAGGCGGCCCGCCGAGAAAACCGCCGCCAATCCTGAACGTGACTTCAACATTCCGCCCTTCGAGCAGCACCGGTGCATTCGGCGCGGGCGCCGATTTGGAACCGGTGGGCTCGGCCGCCAGCAGCATCTGCGTATAGCTATGCTGCGGATTTGCGAAGAGGGCCTCCGCCTCGCCTTCCTCGACCACCTCGCCGCTGCGCATCACATAGACCCGGTCGGCGAAGCGCCGAACGATGCCGAGATCATGCGTGATGAAGACAATCGCCATGCCGAGCTTGCGCTGCAATTCGGCGAGCAACATCAGGATTTGCGCCTGGATGGTCACGTCGAGCGCCGTGGTCGGTTCATCCGCAATGAGAATATCGGGATCGTTGGCCAGCGCCATGGCGATCATGACGCGCTGTCGCTGGCCGCCCGACATCTCGTGCGGATAGGATTTCATGCGCCGTTCCGGATCAGGAATCTGCACCAGTTTCAGCAGGCGCAGTGCCTCCTTGTGGGCTTCCGGAACGCTCAAGCCCCTATGATGGCGGATCGGCTCGATCAACTGGCTGCCGATCGAATACAGAGGATCAAGCGACGTCATCGGCTCCTGGAAGATCATGCTGATCTTGCGGCCGCGGACCTTGTTCAGCTCTGATTTGCTCAGCGTCAGCAGGTTGCGGCCGCGATAGTCCACAACGCCCGAAGCCTCGCCGTTCGAGGCGAGCAGGTTCATCGCCGCCATCATGGTCTGGCTCTTGCCGGAACCGGATTCGCCGACGACCGCCACCGTCTCGCCGGCCTCAACGTGAATGTTGATGCCTTTGACCGCCTCGATCACGCCGTCCAGCGTGCGAAACCGCACCCGCAGGTCCTTCACCTCGAGGATTTTCTCGCCACTCGCCATGTCAACGGTCCTTCGGGTCGAGGGCATCGCGCAGGCCGTCGCCGACAAAATTCAGCGCAAACAGCG
>MKRZ01000144.1:0-452 GCA_001897075.1 Mesorhizobium sp. 61-13
GGAAAGGCGAGGGCGCCTGGATCGCTGACGCATTGCTGGTTTCAAGGGAGGTTTCATGACTGACGTCATCACCACGCGCCGCAAAGGCGCCATCCTCGAAGTCACTTTGGACCGGCCCAAGGCCAACGCGATCAACATGGAAACGTCGCGCCTGATGGGCCAGACGTTCAAGGCGTTTCGCGACGATCCCGAGCTTCGGGTAGCCATCGTCAAGACGGCCGGCGACAAGTTCTTTTGCGCTGGCTGGGATTTGAAGGGTGCGGCTTCGGGCGATGCGGTGGATGGCGACTACGGCGTCGGCGGGTTCGCCGGCCTGCAGGAATTGCGCGACCTCAACAAGCCGGTGATTGCCTGCGTCAACGGCATGGCGGTGGGCGGCGGCTTCGAGCTCGCGCTGTCCTGCGATCTGATCTACGCGTCAGACCATTCGTCGTTTGCGCTGCCGGAAATAC
>MKRZ01000144.1:584-7709 GCA_001897075.1 Mesorhizobium sp. 61-13
TGGGAAATCGCGCGGCTGCTGGCTGGCGGCCCGCCGCTGGTGTTTGCCGCCATCAAGGAGACCGCACGCGTTGCCGAGGGACTGGCCTTCCAGGACACGATGAACAAGGTGACACGCCGGCAGTTGCCGACGGTCGACAAGCTCTATGGGTCCGAGGACAATCTCGAAGGCTTCAAGGCGTTTGCCGAAAAGCGCGACCCGGTGTGGAAGGGGCGGTAGAACGGCTTTACCTGTCAGCGGCGGCGAGCACATATGACCGACTATGAAAAGCTGATCGACGCCGAGACCTGGGCATTCATCGAGCGGACCAACGCGTTTTATCCGGAAGATACGGGCGAGCGGACCGTTGCCGAGCCGCGCGCCATCTATGACCGCATGTGCCGGGAGTTCCATGCCGGATATCCGGATGGCGTTGCGGCGCAAACGTCATCGATCCCGACACCGACGCACGACATTCCGATACGCATCTACCGTGCGGGAGAGCCCGGTGCGGCGGTGGTGATCTATTTCCATGGCGGCGGCTTCATCCTGGGCGGGCTGGAAAGCCATGACGACGTTTGCGCTGAGCTTTGCGCACGAACCGGCTTTGAAGTGGTGTCGGTCGACTATCGGCTTGCGCCCGAGCATGTCCACCCCGCCCATTTCGACGATGCGATGAGCGCCTTCGAGTGGGCGGCAGCCACCTATGCCTGTCCTATCCTTTTGTGCGGCGACAGCGCCGGCGGCAATCTCGCGGCAGCGGTCAGCCATGCCACGCGCGGCCACAAGACAAAGCCGGTCGGTCAGGTGCTGATCTACCCGGCCCTGGGTGGCGACATGTCGCGCGGCTCTTACCTGACGCATGCGCAAGCACCGATGCTGACGACCAGCGACCTTCACTTTTACGAGCAGGTCCGCACCGGTGGCGTGGACCGCACCGGCGACATCACCATGGCTCCGCTGGCCGACGCGGATTTTGCCTATCTTCCGCCAACGGTTGTCTTTACCGCCGAATGCGACCCGTTGTCATCGGATGGCGAGGCTTACCGCGACCGTCTCGTCGCCGCTGGCGGCAGGGCGTTCTGGCTGGAAGAGGACGGCCTCGTTCACGGCTATCTGAGGGGACGGCACACGGTTGGCCGCGCCCGCTCCAGCTTCACCCGGATTGTCGATGCGCTACAAGTGCTTGGGCACTGCGCCTGGATCTGGTGACGCAGGTCACGCCAAGAACGGTTTGGCCTTCATTGTGGCGGGTGTCTTGACGCCGAGCCGCTTCAGCACGGTCGGCGCGAGCTGCAATTGGTCGAGCAGCACATCCGGCTTCGGCCCCTTCGCCGGACCGAAATAATAGAGCGCGAAGTCCTGCTGCAGTTCGTCATGGCCGCCATGGTGGCCACGGTCCGTCTGGCCGTGGTCGGCGGTGACGATGACTTCGTAGCCGTTCGCGAGCCAGCGCGGCAGGAAGGCGGCGAGCTGCGCATCGAGCGTGAACAGCGCGGTGTCCATCTCGGTGCAGTCGTGGCCGAAGCGGTGGCCCATCGAATCCAGCGTGCAGGTGTGCAGGATGCCGTAGTCGATGCCGAAACGCTCGGTCAGCATGGTCAACGTGGCGAACAGGTCTGCGTCGCTCGGCGTCATCTGGTTGATGCGGTTGTAGCCGGTCATGGTGTGGAAACGGCCATGATGGATGGGGCCGTTCGGTTCGTCATATTCGATGTCGCGAATGAAATCGAACGGCGCGCGGTTGAAGAAGATCGACCAGAACGAATGCGTGACAGCGCCTGTCTTGCCATCCGCTTTGCTGACTTCGGAAAAGATGTCGGGCTGCTCGACCTTGAACACGACGTCGTTGGAGAGGATGCCGTGCGCCTGTGGTGCGACGCCGGTGTGGATCGACGCGTAGCAAGAGGCAGAGGTGGAAGGCAGCACCGAGCGCATGCGCCAGACCTGCGCCGCGCCGGACTGCACCCAGCCTTCGAGGTTGCCCATGTAGCGCCAGTTGCGCCACGGCAGGCCGTCCAGCACGATGAGCAGTAGCTTCGACTTCATGCCCGATCAGTTCCCGGCGCTTTCCATGCGCCGGTTCTTGATCGCCTTTTCCAGCCAGCCCATTTCCATCTCCGGAACGGACGACAGGAGCAGGTCGGTATAGGCATCGAAGGGAGGCTTCAGCACCTCTGACTTCGGCCCGTAGCGAACCACCTCGCCGCGATACATCACCGCGATGGAATCGGCGATCGATTTCACCGTGGCGAGGTCGTGGGTGATGAACAGATAGGCGACGTTTTCTTCCGCCTGCAGTTCAAGCAGGAGCTTCAGGATGCCGTTTGCCACCAACGGGTCGAGAGCAGACGTCACCTCGTCGCAGATGATGAGCTTGGGCTTGGCGGCAAGCGATCGCGCAATGCATACGCGCTGCTTTTGTCCGCCAGACAACTCGGCCGGATAGCGGTCGCCGAAACCCTTGCCCATCTCGATCTTGTCGAGGAGTTCGGCCACGCGAGCATCGCGTTCGCGCCCGCGCATGCCGAAATAGAACTCCAGCGGCCGCCCGATGATGGTGGCCACGGTCTGGCGCGGATTCATCGCCACGTCGGCCATCTGGTAGATCATCTGCAATTGCCGAAGGTCTTCCTTGGGCCGGTCGGCAAGCTTGTTGGCCAATGGTCGCCCGTCGAAGGTGATCGAGCCCTGCTCGGGCGGCAAGAGGCCGGTGACGGCGCGCGCCAGCGTGGACTTGCCCGAACCGGATTCGCCGACCACGGCCAAGGTCTGGCCGGGGAAGATATCGACGGAGACGTTTTTCAGCACCTTGACCTTGCCGCCGCCATAAGCGGCGGTGACGTTCTTGACCGACAGGAATGGTGTCGCGCCGGGCTTTTTCTCCTGGTGGTCGATCTCGTGCACGGAAACCAGCGCGTTGGTGTATTCCTGCCGAGGTTCCTTGATGATCTGGCGCGTGCCGCCCCATTCGACCAGCCGGCCGTGGCGAAGCACCATGATTTCGTCCGACACCTGGGCGACCACGGCAAGGTCGTGGGTGATGTAGAGTGCCGCAACGCCCGTCTCGCGGATGGCGTTCTTGATCGCCGCCAGCACATCGATCTGTGTCGTCACGTCGAGCGCGGTGGTGGGCTCGTCGAAGACGATCAGGTCTGGTTGCGAGCACAGCGCCATCGCCGTCATCACGCGCTGCAACTGGCCGCCCGAAACCTGGTGCGGGAAACGTTCCCCGATATGTTCAGGGTCCGGCAGGCTGAGCGCCTTGAACAGCTTGACGGCGCGCTTTTCGGCTTCGGCACGCGTCGCCCGGCCATGCAGAAGGGTTGCCTCAACAACCTGTTCCATCAGGCGATGGGCAGGGTTGAAGGCAGCCGCGGCAGACTGCGCGACATAGCAGACTTCGTGCCCGCGCAATTTGCGCAGGCCCTGCTTGCCGCCCTTCAGTATGTCGCGGCCGTTGAGGATGACCTCGCCGCCGGTGATGCGCACGCCGCCGCGGCCATAGGCCATCGAAGACAGGCCGATGGTCGATTTGCCGGCGCCGGATTCGCCGATCAGGCCAAGCACCTTGCCCCTTTCGAGGGTGAGCGAAACGTCATGAACGATGACGATGTTTTTCGGCGGCTCGCCCGGCGGATAGACCGTGCCTTCGATGCGCAGGTTGCGGATGTCGAGCAGGAGGTTGGACTTCTTGTCGGTCGCTGCTTGTTTGTCAGCCATCATCCGCGCCCTCCCTTCAGGCTGGTCGTGCGGTTCAGAACCCAGTCGGCAACGAGGTTGACCGAAATGGCCAGCGCTGCGATCGCGGCGGCGGGAATGAGAGCCGCCCCGATGCCGAACACGATGCCGTCCTTGTTTTCCTTGACCATGCCGCCCCAGTCAGCGTCCGGCGGTTGTACGCCGAGCCCCAGGAAGGAAAGCGCCGACAAAAACAGGATGGCGTAGATGAAGCGCAGGCCGAGTTCCGAGATCAGCGGCGAGAGCGCGTTGGGCAGGATCTCGCGGAATATGATCCACCCCATGCCTTCGCCGCGCAGCTTGGCTGCCTCGACATAGTCCATGACCTCGATGTCAACGGCAATGGCGCGCGACAGACGATAGACGCGGGTGGAGTCCAGAATGCCCATGACCAGGATCAGCGTGACCAGTGTCGAAGGCAGGACCGAGAGGACGACCAGGGCGAAGATGAGCGTCGGGATGGCCATCAGCAGGTCGACGAAGCGCGACATCAACGTGTCGAACCAGCCGCCGAGGACAGCCGCGCAAAAGCCAAGCGTAGACCCCAGCGTAAACGACAGCGCAGTGGCGAGGACCGCGATGAAGATCGTCGTGCGTGCGCCGTAGATCATGCGCGACAGCAGGTCCCGGCCAAGATTGTCGGTTCCGAGCCAGAACTGCGAGGACATCGGCTGCCAGACGTCGCCGACGATCTGCGCGTTGCCATAAGGCGCTATCCAAGGCGCAAAGACCGCCGCGATGACGAACAGGGCCGTCAGGACGATCCCGATCAGCGCTGGAATTGGGATGCGTTTGATATCCAGCATGGCTACGCCCTACTTCGGATGTCTGAGGCGCGGATTGGCGACGATGGACGCGATATCCGCAACGATGTTGAGCGTGATGTAGACGGCGGCGAAGATGAGGCCGACAGCCTGGACGACCGGCACGTCGCGCTTGGTGACGTGATCGACCAGATATTGCCCCATGCCCGGATAGACGAAGATGACTTCGACCACGACGACGCCGACGATCAGGTAGGCAAGGTTGAGCATCACGACGTTGATGATCGGGGCGACCGCATTGGGCAAAGCGTGCTTGCGTATGATGGAAAACGCCGACAGGCCCTTGAGTTCCGCCGTCTCGACATATGCCGACTGCATGACGTTGAGGATGGCCGCGCGCGTCATGCGCATCATCTGCGCCAGCACGACAAGCGTCAGTGCCGCAGCCGGCAATGCGATCGCCTGCATCCGCTCAAGGAACGGCATGCCGTCATAGACGGTGGAGATGCCGGGGAATATCTGCCACTGCACGGCGAAGAAATAGACGAGCAGGTAGCCGATGAAGAATTCGGGAAACGAGGTCGAGGCGAGCGCGAGACCCGAAATCAGCTTGTCGACCCAGCCATTGCGATAGCGCACCGCGAGCAAGCCGAGAAGGATTGCAAGCGGCACCGATATGAGTGCGGCGCAAAACGCAAGAAACAGCGTGTTCCACAACCGCCCGCTGATCGAGGTGGCGATATCCTGTCCACTCGAAAGCGCCGTGCCGAGATCGCCGGTCAGGACCCCGCCCAGCCACCTGAAGTAGCGGATGTAGGCCGGATCGTTCAGTCCCAGTTCCGCCCGCAGGTTGGCGAGCGATTCAGGCGTTGCCGCCTGGCCGAGAATGGATTGCGCGACGTCGCCGGGTAGCACTTGGGTGCCGGCGAAGATCAGGACCGAAACGGCCAGCAGTAGGAGGATGCCCAGCGCAACGCGCTGGGCCACGAGTTTCAGGATGGGTGAAGACATGCGCTCAAGGCCGTCTTAGGCTTCGAGCCAGCAGATCGACAGCGCGTAGCCTCCGCACATTTCCTGGGCGGGATTGCTTACCCAGCCCTGCACACCCTTGCCGGAGGCATCGATGTACTGGTTGAAGAAGGGCACGATCAGACCGCCCTCGTCGCGCATGACCATCGCCATGTCGCGGTACATGGCCTTGCGCTTGTCCTGGTCGAGCTCGCCCCGTGCGGCGATAACCATCTTGTCGAACTCCGGACGCTTCCAGCGCGTGTCGTTCCAGTCGGCGCTCGAAACATAGGCCGTGGAATACATCTGGTCCTGCGTCGCGCGGCCACCCCAGTAGGAAAGCGAGAAGGGCTGCTTGTTCCAGACTTCCGACCAGTAGCCGTCGCCGGGTTCGCGCTTGATCTCGATGGTGATGCCCGCCTTGGCGCAGCTCTGCTGGTAAAGCTGTGCTGCATCGACGGCGCCGGGGAAGGCAACGTCCGAGGTTCTCAAGAGGATCGAGCCGCTATGGCCGGACTTCTTGTAGAATTCGGCTGCCTTGTCCGGATCGAACTTGCGCTGCTCGATGTCGGTCGAGAACAGCGGATAGGCTTCGTTGACCGGGATATCGTTGCCGACTGAACCGTAGCCGCGCAGAATCTTGTCGAGCAGCTCCTCGCGGTCCATGGCGAGCTTGAGCGCCATGCGCAGGTCGTTGTTGTCGAAGGGGGCGGTGTCGCAGAACATGTTGAACGGGTAGAAGCCGCGTCCGGACACGTTCTGGATGGTCACGCCCGGAACGCGCTTGACCAGATCGACGACCTTGGGTTCGACGCGATTGATCATGTTGACCTGACCGCCCTGAAGGGCAGCTGTGCGCGCCGTTGCGTCATTGATGACGACGATTTCGATCTGGGCCGCGTGGCCGATCTTGTCGCCCTGCCAGTAGTTCGCGAACTTTTCGCCGCCGTAGCGCACGCCCGGTTCGTTGACGGTGACCTTGTACGGGCCGGCGCTGATGCCGGCATTCGGATTGTCCTTGCCGCCGTTCGGCTGGATGACCAGGTGATAGTCGGCCATCAGGTAGGGGAAGTCGGCATTCGGGTCCTTGAGTGTGATGACGACCTCGTCGCCGCTGGCCTTCATTGACTCGATGCCCTGCAGGATGCCGAGCGCGGCAGATTTCGATTTTTCATCGCTGTGGCGCTCGAGGGTGGCTGCCACGTCTTCCGCCGTTACGGTCTTGCCGTCGTGGAACTCGATGCCCTTGCGGATTTTCATCGTCCAGGTCTTGGCGTCCGGCGACGAGCCGATCTCCTCGGCGATGCGGTTTTCGAGGCTGCCGTCGGGTTCAGTTCGACCAGCATTTCGCCCCATGCCTTGCCGAACGAGAAGTTCACCTGGCTAAGGTTCAAAGCGGGATCAAGCACGTTGGAGGACTCGCCGCCCTGCAGGCCGGCCTTGAGCATGCCGCCTTTGACCGGGCCTTCGGCGCGGGCCGCATCGGACAACAGCGTATTGGCAAAAGCGGCGCTCACTCCCAGAGCCGCGGCACGGCCGAGGAAGTCGCGCCGGCTAAGCTTGCCTGTCGCGACGCGGCGGCTGAGGAATTCAAGTTCATTGGACATGGTCTAGGCTCCTCACTCTGTGTTTG
>MKRZ01000145.1:0-6755 GCA_001897075.1 Mesorhizobium sp. 61-13
CTGAACGACGTGCTGGGCTACGGCCGCTATTCGAACCTGCCCGGCTTTGCCGATGCCTCGCCCGATGTGCTTGAAGCAATTCTGGCCGAGGGCGCGA
The DNA here is from genome assembly GCA_001897075.1 of Mesorhizobium sp. 61-13. Taxonomy (GTDB): domain Bacteria; phylum Pseudomonadota; class Alphaproteobacteria; order Rhizobiales; family Rhizobiaceae; genus Mesorhizobium. Next base: position 98 of record MKRZ01000145.1, read on the forward strand.
AGCTGGCCGAAAACGTCATGCAGCCGGTCAACCGGATCGGCGACATGGAAGGCTGCGAGCGCCACGACGATGGATCGGTGACCACGCCCAAGGGCTTCAAGGAAGCCTTCGACCAGTATCGCGACGGCGGCTGGATGGGGCTTGCGGCGCCGGCCGAATTCGGCGGCCAGGGCTTGCCCTATACGGTGCACACGGCGGTCGGCGAATTCCTCTCCTCCGCCAACATGGCGCTGATGATGTATCCGGGCCTGACGCAGGGCGCGATCGCGGCAATCGTGGTTCATGGCAGCGACGAGCAGAAACAGACCTTCCTGCCGAAGATGATCGAGGGCGCGTGGACCGGCACCATGAACCTGACCGAGCCGCATTGCGGCACCGACCTCGGCCTTTTGCGTACCAAGGCGGTGCCGAACGGCGACGGCACCTACCGGATCTCCGGCCAGAAGATTTTCATCTCCGCCGGCGAGCACGACATGTCGGATAACATCGTCCATCTGGTGCTGGCTCGCATCGAAGGCGCGCCGGAGGGCGTGAAGGGCATTTCGCTTTTCATCGTGCCGAAGTTCAAGCTGGACGATGCCGGCAATCCCGGCCAGCGCAACAAGGTGTCGTGCGGCTCGATCGAGGAGAAGATGGGCATCCACGGCAACGCCACCTGCGTCATGAATTATGACGAGGCCGAAGGTACTTTGCTCGGCGAGGAGAACGGTGGCCTCAAGGCGATGTTCGTGATGATGAACGAGGCGCGCCTCGGCGTCGGCCTGCAAGGGCTTTCGCTGTCGGAAGTCGCCTACCAGAACGCGGTGAATTACGCCAGGGAGCGCCTGCAGGGCCGCTCGCTGACCGGGCCGAAGAACAAGGACGGCAAGGCCGATCCGATCATCGTCCACCCCGATGTCCGCCGCAACCTGATGACGATGAGGGCTTTCAACGAAGCCGGCCGCGCGCTGTTGCTGTGGACCGCGTTGAATTCGGACGTCGCGCACCGCTCCGCCGACGACAAGGACCGCCAGGCGGCCGACGATCAGCTGAGCCTGATGACGCCGATCGTGAAGGGCGTGCTGACCGACAAGGGCTTTGACCATGCGGTCATGGCGCAGCAGGTCTTCGGCGGCCACGGCTATATCGAAGAGCACGGCATGAGCCAGTTCGTGCGCGATGCCCGCATCGCCATGATCTATGAAGGGGCGAACGGCATCCAGGCGCTCGATCTGGTCGGCCGCAAGCTGGCGCAGAATGGCGGCCGCGCCGTGCAGGCCTTCTTCAAGGAGGTCGGCGACTTCTGCGAGGAAAATCGCGGCGACGAAAAGCTGGCCCCGTTCACCAAGGCGCTCAAGAAGGGCCTCAACGACCTGCAGGCTGCCACCATGTGGCTGATGCAGAACGCCATGCAGAAGCCGGACAATGCGGGTGCTGCTTCGACCGACTACCTGCATCTCTTCGGGCTGGTGGCGCTTGGCTACATGTGGGGCCGCATGGTCAAGGTCTCGCAGGAGAGGCTTGGCGAAGCCGCCGACGGCGTGGCATCCTTCCACGAGAACAAGATTGTCACCGGCCGCTACTTCATGGAGCGCGTCATGCCGGAAACGGCGGCGCATCTCGCCCGCATTTCTTCCGGCGCGGATACCATGATGGCATTGCCGGCAGAGGCGTTTTGATCGGGTAGATATTTTCAGGAGCAGCTTGCCTTGGCCAACCCGTCGGAAATCCTGTCCCTGCCGAAACCTGACTGGGTAAGTGAAGACGTCGCCATGCTCTACGACATGGCGAACCGCTTCATGGCGGACGAGATTGCGCCGCATTACGACACCTACGAGAAGAACGAGGTGGTCGATCGCTCCGCCTGGAAGAAGGCTGGCGAAGCAGGACTTCTCTGCGCTTCCATGCCGGAACAATATGGTGGTGCCGGCGGAAGCTTTGCCCATGAGAGCGCGATCATCGAGGCGATCGGCCATGTCGGCGTCGATGGCTTCGGCATCGGCCTGCATAACGCCATCGTAACCCCCTACATCCTTCATTACGGCTCGGAAGAGCAGAAGAAGAAGTGGTTGCCGCGTCTGGCAAGCGGTGAGTTGATCGGCGCGATTGCCATGACGGAGCCCGGCGCGGGTTCCGATCTGCAGGGCGTCAAGACACGTGCGGAGCGCGACGGCAACCAGTACCGCATCAATGGCTCGAAGACCTTCATCACCAACGGTCAGTTGGCAAATCTCATTGTCGTGGTCACCAAGACAGATCCGGCCAAGGGTGCGAAGGGCACGTCGCTCATCGTTGTCGAGACCGACGAGGTCGAGGGTTTCGAGCGCGGGCGCAACCTCGACAAGATCGGGCTGAAGGCCAACGACACGTCCGAATTGTTCTTCAACGACGTGCGCGTGCCGACCGCCAATCTTTTGGGAAATGACGAGGGCCAGGGCTTCGTCCAGCTGATGCAGCAATTGCCGCAGGAACGCCTGATGATCGGCACGACGGCAATTGCCATGGCGGAACGCGCGCTTGCGCTCACCATCGACTACGTCAAGGAACGCAAGGCCTTCGGCCAGAAGATCATCGACTTCCAGAACACCCAGTTCAAGCTGGCCGAACTCAAGACCGAAATCACCATCGGCCGGGTTTTTTACAACGACTGCGTCAAACGGCACATCGCCGGCGGCCTCGACCCTGTTACAGCTTCGATGGCCAAATACTGGCTGTCCGATCTTCAGGGCAAGGTGATGGACGAGTGCCTGCAGTTGCATGGCGGCTATGGCTACATGAACGAATATCCGATTGCGCGCATGTGGCGCGATGCCCGCGTGCAGCGCATCTATGGCGGCACCAACGAAATCATGAAGCTTTTGATCGGGCGCTCGCTGTGAGCAGCCGGGTCCACATAACAAGGAGCTGAAAAATGGCTGAAGCTTATGTCTATGATGCCGTGCGCACGCCGCGCGGCCGTGGCAAGAAGGACGGGTCGCTGCACGAGGTGCCGGCGGTACGCCTGGCGGCAAAGACGCTGGAAGCCATCCGCGACCGCAACGGCATGGATACCGGAACGGTCGATGACATCATTTTCGGCTGCGTCGATCCGGTTGGCGAAGCCGGTGCTGTGATCCCGCGCGCCGCTGCGTTTGAAGCCGGTTACGACGACAAGGCGCCCGGCATGCAAATCTCCCGCTTCTGCGCCTCCGGCCTCGACGCCATCAATTTCGGCGCGGCCAAGATCGCGCAGGGCGCCGACGACATCGTCATTGCCGGCGGCGTGGAATCGATGAGCCGCGTCGGCATGGGTGCCGCCGGCGGCGCATGGTTCATGGACCCCTCTGTCGGACTGCCGGGCTGGTTCGTGCCGCAGGGCATTTCGGCTGACCTCATCGCCACCAAATACGGGTTCTCCCGCGACGACGTCGATGCCTATGCCGTCGAAAGCCAGAAGCGCGCCGCGCACGCCTGGGACAAGGGCTGGTTCAAGAATTCGGTCGTTCCGATCAAGGACCAGAACGGCCTGACCATTCTCGACCGCGATGAACATATGCGGCCATCGACCGACATGCAGTCGCTGGCCGCGCTCAACCCCTCCTTTGTCATGCCGGGTGAAATGGGCGGTTTCGATGCCGTCGCCGTGCAGAAGCATCCGGAGATCGAGGAGGTGAACCACGTTCATCATGCCGGCAATTCGTCCGGCATTGTCGATGGGGCAGCCGCCGTTCTGCTGGGCTCGAAGAAGGCCGGCAAGATGCTGGGCATGAAGCCGCGCGCCCGTATCCGCGCCTTCGCCAATATCGGCTCCGAACCGGTGCTGATGCTGACCGGGCCGGTCGACGTGACGGAAAAGCTTTTGAAGCGCGCCGGGATGAAGATTTCGGACATCGACCTGTTCGAACTCAACGAGGCCTTTGCCTCGGTTGTGCTGCGCTACATGCAGGCTTTCGACATTCCGCACGACAAGATCAATGTGAATGGCGGTGCGATCGCCATGGGTCACCCGCTGGGAGCCACCGGGGCGATGATCTTCGGAACGGTGCTGGATGAGCTTGAAAGGCGCAACCTCAACACCGCTTTGGTGACCTTGTGCATCGGTGCCGGCATGGGCACCGCCACCATCATCGAACGCGTCTGACCGGAGGCGGAACAATGACCTACAAGAACTTCACGCTGGAAACCGACGCCGACGGCATTGCCCTGATCACCTGGGACATGCCCGACCGTTCGATGAACGTGTTCACCGAAGAGGTGATGCGCGAACTGAACACCATCGTTGACCGGGTGACCGGCGAGGCCGGCATCAAGGGCGCGGTGATCACGTCGGGCAAGGACACCTTTTCCGGCGGCGCAGACATCACCATGCTGCAGACGATGCTGAAAACCTTTGCCAAGGAAAAGGCCGGCAACGTCGAGAAGGCTACGCAGAAGCTGTTCGAGACGGCTGGCTACATGACCGGCCTGTTCCGCAAGCTCGAGACCTGCGGCAAGCCGTGGGTCTCAGCCATCAACGGAACCTGCATGGGCGGAGCGTTCGAGCTTTCGCTCGCCTGCCACGGCCGGGTCGCCGCCAACTCAGACAAGGTCAAGATGGCGTTGCCGGAAGTGAAGATCGGCATTTTCCCCGGTGCCGGCGGTACCCAGCGCGTGCCGCGCCTTGCCGACACGCAGGCTGCCTTGCAGATGCTGACGTCCGGCCAGACGCTGACGTCGCAGAAGGCCAAGGGCATGGGGCTTGTCCATGAAGTTGCTGAGCCGGCCAAGCTGGTCGAGACGGCAAAGGCCATGATCAAGAACGGCCTCAGCGCCGTTGCGCCATGGGACCAGAAGGGCTTCAAGATTCCCGGCGGACCGGTTTACTCGATGGCCGGCGCAAACCTGTGGCCGCCGGCAATCGCCATCCTGCGCCGCGAAACCTATGGCAACTACCCGGCGGCTTCGGCAATCCTGAAATGCGTCTATGAAGGCCTTTTGGTGCCCTTCGATACGGCCCTGCGCATCGAGCAGCGTTATTTCACCGAGATCATGCAGACCAAGGAAGCGGCGGCGATGATCCGCTCGCTGTTCGTCTCGCTGCAGGAACTGAACAAGGGTGCGCGCCGGCCGGAAGGCGTGCCGGACACCAAGTTCAAGAAGATCGGCATATTGGGCGCAGGCTTCATGGGTGCGGGCATTGCCCATGTCACCGCCAAGGCCGGCATTCCGGTGGTGTTGCTGGACCGCGATATCGCGTCGGCGGAAAAGGGCAAGGCGCATTCCGCCGAGCTGATGGACGGGCTGATCAAGAAGGGCCGGGCCAAGCCGGAGGACAAGGAAAAGCTCTTGTCGCTGATCACGCCGACCGCAAGCTATGCGGACCTGGCCGGCTGCGACCTCGTCGTCGAGGCGGTGTTCGAGGATTCGGCTGTCAAGAAGAGCGCGACCGAGCAGGCTGAGGCGGTGCTGAAGCCGTCGGCAGTTTTCGCCTCCAACACGTCTACCATTCCGATTACAGCACTTGCCAAGAACTCGGCGCGGCCGAAGAATTTCGTCGGCATCCATTTCTTCTCGCCGGTAGACAAGATGATGCTGGTCGAGATCATCCTCGGCAAGAAGACGGGCGACAAGGCGCTGGCAACGGCAATCGACTTCGTCCGCGCCATCAAGAAGACGCCGATCGTGGTCAACGACACGCGCGGCTTCTACGTCAATCGCTGCGTGCTGCGCTACATGTCGGAAGCCTACAAGATGCTGATCGAGGGCGTGCCGGCGTCGATGATTGAGAACGCTGCCAAGGCTGCGGGCATGCCGGTTGGGCCGCTGGCGCTGACCGACGAGACGGCGGTCGATCTCGCCCAGAAGATCATGAAGCAGACCATCCGCGACCTTGGCGAAAAGGCGGTGGACCCCAAGCAGATGGCGCTGATTAACACCATGGTGGATAGCCATCAGCGCTTTGGCCGCAAGAACGGCAAGGGCTTTTATGATTATCCCGCCAAGCCGGCCAAGAAGAAGCTGTGGCCGGGCCTCAAGGACCTCTATCCGCAGAAGAAGGCCGACGAGGTTGATTTCGAGGAACTGAAGCAGCGCCTTTTGACGGTGATTGCGCTGGAAGCGGCGCGCGTCATGGAAGAAAAGATCGTCGTCGATCCGCGCGAGGCCGATGTCGGCTCGATCCTGGCGTTCGGCTTCGCGCCTTATACCGGCGGTGCGCTGTCCTACATCGACGGCATCGGCGTGAAGGAGTTCGTCCACACAGCCAAGCGGCTGCAGAAGAAGTATGGCGCGGAGTTCAAGGCGCCCAAGCTGCTGCTCGACATGGCGGACAAGGGCGAGACCTTCTATCAGCGCTTCAATCCCTATGGCGGGGAGCAGGCGAAGAAGGCAGCCTGATCAGCCGCCATGTATGTCTGGGCGCGACTGGCGCGGGTGGTAGTCACGGCACGAAGCCGTGGTCCTTATGTTCCAGGCGGGGAAGCCCGGCTGGCCTTCCGCTGCCTGCCGAGCGATATCGATTCCAACCTGCATCTCAACAATGCGCGCTACATGATGCTGGCCGACCTTGGCCGCATCGACATTTTCGTGCGCGCCGGTCTGCTTGGCGTGGCGCGCAAGCGCAGATGGGCGCCGATGCTTGGCGGCCTGCAGGTCGTCTATGCGCGCGAGATCAGGCTTTGGCAGCGCTTCGAGGTGCTGTCGTCGATCCAGACCTGGGAGG
>MKRZ01000145.1:6797-11900 GCA_001897075.1 Mesorhizobium sp. 61-13
CCGGCGTCTACGATCGTTCAGAGCGCCGCTTTGTGCCGATGGACGATGTTGTAGCCGCGCTTGGGTATCCGGCAAGGCCGCGCCCCTTGAGCGACATTGAAGAGGCATTCCTGAGATCGCACCGGATGCTTCGCGCCGAGACGAAAGCCACCCCTAACGAATAGGGTAAGGATCGTGCCGGCGTCGTCCGGCCCGGTCAAGGTGGACAATCGGTTCCACGGCGGCTAAAACGAAATCACAGGTATTTTTTCCTCTCAGGGAGAGCCCCCATGCTCTCGCATGACGGTGTTTGGGCTGCCATTGACGCGCTCGCGGAGCGCTATTCGCTGTCGGTATCGGGCCTTGCCCGGCGCGCGGGACTGGATTCGACGGCCTTCAACAAGTCGAAGCGGCTGTCGTCAGACGGTCGTCCGCGCTGGCCTTCGACGGAATCGCTGGCCAAGATCATGGAGGCGACCGGGGCGTCGCTGGACGAGTTCATGAAGCTGCTCGGCACGCGCCCGGACGCCGATGGCCTGCCGGTGCAGCGCCCCACCGTGCCGTTGGTGGGCTTTGCCCAGGCAGGAGCTGGCGGCTTCTTCGACGATGCGGGATTTCCGGTCGGCCATGGCTGGGATCTTGTCGAACTGCCGGCGCAATCGACGGCGGCGTCCTATGCGCTGAAGGTGCAGGGTGATTCCATGCTGCCGCTCTACCGCAATGGCGATGTCCTGATCGTGGAGCCCGGCGCGCGCGTCCACAAGGGCGACCGCGTCGTCGTCAAGACGACGGCCGGCGAGGTGATGGCCAAGGTTTTGAACCGGCAGACGGAAAAGTCGATCCTTCTCGTTTCATTGAACCCGGAACATCCGAATCGCGACATTCCTGCTCACGAGATCGAATGGGTGGCGCGGATCGTCTGGGCGAGCCAGTAGGGCCCGGCATGCGGCTGCTGCACGCAGGATTTGCAGCCTTATGCGTCGTGGTGACGGGCGCGCTGATCGTTGCCGGGGGCCGCGCACTGCTTCCTACGCCGGTTGAACCGGAACCTTCAACGGTTGAGGCTGAGGCTCCTGCAGCCGTACCGACAGCGCCATCGCCCGAACCCAAACCGACGCTTGGGAAGTCGAGGTCGATTGACCCGCTCATGGTCGCGCCGCCGCAGTTGGATGACGTGGAACTGGAGCGCGTCGCGCCGCGCCAACCGCTGAGCGACCTGGCCTTGGCCGAACCGCCCAAGCCGAAGCTTTCCGGCGACTGGAAGGGCACGACCCTGTTTCGGCCCTTCGCCTCGTCGGCAGGCATGGTTGCCGCGCAACGCTATTCGGTTACCATCGCCGGCATCGATGTGGTGCAGAGCGACGAAACCTGCCTCGACAATGGCAAGTCATGGACCTGCGGCGCGCACGCGCTTGGCGCGTTCCGGGCCTTCCTGCGCGGGCTGGCGGTTGTTTGCGCCATTCCCGCTGACAAGGATCGCGGCGAATTTACCGTGCGTTGCCGGTCCGGCAAGAAGGACGTCGGCGAATGGCTGGTCGAAAACGGCTGGGCGCGCGCCGAAAAGGGCAGCCCCTACGAAGAGGCTGGCGACAAGGCGCAAAGCCTGCGCAAGGGCATCTATGGCGCGGCACCGGAAAATGCCGATGTTCCGCCGCTGACCGGAAGCACCGAAGCCGCGCCTTCGACGCCGGACACGATCATCGACCTGTCCGGCGAGGAGCTTACGCCGCCAGTTGGCCTGCCAGAGCCTGCGCAATGAGCGCGCGGGTTTCGGCGATGCCGTAGAGCGCGGCGAACGAGCCGAAGCGCGGGCCGCGTTCCTGGCCGATCAACACCTGGTAGATCATCTGGAAGAAGGCGACCGAAACGCCGGGACCGCCTTCCGGGCTCTGCTTGGTGTGGTCCTGATAGCGCTCGATCTTGCGGGCAACGTTGAGCGTTGCCGTCTGGATTGCTTCGCCGTCGGCATCCGTAGGCAGTGCGGAAAGTGCGTCCGACAGCTTGGCAAGCGCATCGCGTTCGACGTCGTCGGGAGCGCGATAGACCTTCGAGGGCTTCACGAAGTCCTCGAAGTAGCGGATCGCATAGCCGGTCAGGCGGTCCAGCTCCGGGTTCTTTTCAGGCGAAACGCCGGGCGCATAGCGCGAGATGAAGCCCCACAGCACGTCCTTGTTCTGGGCGTTCGAGGCGCTGACAAGATTGAGCAGCAGCGAGAACGGCACGGCGAGGTCGATGGCCGGCGGATTGCCGCTGTGCATGTGCCAGACCGGATTGCCGAGCCGGTTCTTCCAGTCCTGCCGAGGATAGGCCGACAGGAAGGTATAGTATTCCTCGACGGCGCGCGGGATGACGTCGAAGTAGAGCTTCTTCGCCACCCGGGGCTTCTGGTACATGTAGAGGCCGAGGCTTTCGGTCGGCGCGTAGGTCAGCCATTCGTCGATGGTGAGCCCATTGCCCTTCGACTTCGAGATCTTCTGGCCGTTTTCGTCGAGGAACAGTTCGTAGACGAAGTGCTCCGGCGCGCGGCCGCCGAGGATTTCGCAGATGCGGTCATAGATCGGCGCGTTGGTCTGGTGGTCCTTGCCGAACATCTCGAAATCGACGCCGAGTGCTGCCCAGCGCATGCCGAAATCCGGCTTCCACTGCATCTTCACCTTGCCGCCGGTGACCGCAAGCGTGGTTTCGGTGCCGTCCTCGTCGTTGAAGGTGATGGTGCCGGCCTTGGCATCGACATGCTTCATCGGCACGTAGAGCACGCGGCCGGTCTTTGGCGAGATCGGCAGGAACGGACTGTAGGTTGCCTGCCGCTCTTCGCCCAGCGTCGGCAGCATCACCTTCATGATGGCGTCGTAGCGTTCCGCGGCGCGCAGCAGCACGTCGTCGAAGCGGCCCGACTTGTAGTAGTCGGTCGCGCTGGCGAACTCGTAGTCGAAGCCGAAGGTGTCGAGGAAGCGGCGCAGCATCGCATTGTTGTGATGGCCGAAGCTCTCGTAGTCACCGCCGAAGGGATTGGGCACCGAGGTCAGCGGCATGTGCAGATAGGGTTCCAGGAACGCCTTGTCCGGCACGTTGTCGGGTATCTTGCGCATCCCGTCCATGTCGTCGGAGAAGCACAGCAGCCGCGTCTTCACCTTGTCTTGGGTGAGGATGCGGAAGGCGTGGCGCACCATGGTCGTGCGCGCGACTTCGCCGAAGGTGCCGATATGCGGCAGGCCTGACGGGCCGTAGCCTGTCTCGAACAGGACGGTGTCCGGAAGCCCGCTTTTTGCATAGCGGGCGATGATTTTCTTGGCTTCCTCGAACGGCCAGGCTTTGCTCTCCGCGGCAGCGGAAAGAAGTTCCGGGTTGAGATCGAGGATGCCTGTTCCGGCCATTTTGATGGTCCTGCTAGCGCCGCCGGCCATGCTGCCGGCGCGCCTGCTCTATGCGGGCAGCGCTGCAAGGTCAAATTTTTCGATGGATTTTGATTTAAGGCGCCGGAATTGCCAGCCAGGCCGCGGCCTTGCCGCGTATCCAGGCTGGCATTTCGAGGATTTACGCCAGGCCTTCTTCGCGCAGGCTCTTCTGCACGGCAGGCCGTGAAGCGACAGTGCCGAGGAAGCGCTGCACATTGGCAAAGCCGGAAAGGTCGAGGCCGACATGCTTTGCCCAGCCGAGCACGGTCCACAGATAGGCGTCGGCCACGCTGAAGGCGTCGCCCATCAGATAGGAACGATCGGCAAGGCGCGTGTCGAGAAACTTGACGCGCTTGGTCAGGTGCTCCTTGTTGATGACCTTGGTTTCCTCAGGCGTGTTGGGCCGGAACAGAGGAGCAAAGCCCTTGTGCAGTTCCGTGGCGACGAAGTTCAGCCATTGCTGCACCCGGTAGCGGTTCATTTCGCCCGATGCCGGGATCAGGCCGCTGTCGGGCTTGCGGTCGGCAAGATACTGCATGACGACTGAAGCCTCGGTCAGCGTTTCGCCGTCATCGAGGACGAGTGCCGGCACATAGCCATTGGGATTGGTGGCCAGATAGTCCTGTTTCGCCTCGGTCGTCTTGCTGGCGCCATCGACCTTTACCAGTTCCAGGTCGATGCCTGCTTCATTGGCAACGATATGCGGGGCCAGTGAGCAGGCGCCAGGCATGTAGAAAAGCTTCATTTCAAGGATACTCCGTCAGATTGATCGGCATCCTTTCACATGCGCACCCTTCAAGCTCAAATCCCATTCGGGTGAACACAGTGTCGCTTTCCGGCCAACCATGAAACACTCTGGACGCACTGCCTGTTTGTTACGTGCACGCAAGGTGGAGAACGCTTGCACGCCGCGCGGCCTGTTCTTATATACGCCGCACAACCGTGCCGACCGCGCAACGCGTGGGCGTGTACGGAATTTCTGTGAACAGGGGCTTTCGCCGGAACGCCTGACAGGGTCCTTGAAAGCCTGCTTAGTGGAGAGACTGAACCAATGGCAAAAGTAATCGGCATCGACCTCGGAACGACCAATTCCTGCGTCGCCGTCATGGACGGCAAGGACGCCAAGGTCATCGAAAATGCGGAAGGCGCGCGCACGACGCCTTCGATCGTCGCTTTTAGCGGCGATGGCGAGCGCCTCGTCGGCCAGCCGGCCAAGCGGCAGGCGGTCACCAATCCTGAAAACACCGTTTTCGCGGTCAAGCGCCTGATCGGCCGCCGCTATGACGATCCGGTCACCGCCAAGGACAAGGATCTCGTCCCCTACAACATCGTCAATGGCGACAATGGCGACGCATGGGTCGACGCAGGCGGCAAGAAGCAGTCGCCGTCGCAGATTTCCGCGATGATCCTGCAGAAGATGAAGGAAACGGCGGAAGCCTATCTCGGCGAGACGGTCGAGAAGGCGGTCATCACCGTTCCGGCCTATTTCAACGACGCCCAGCGCCAGGCCACCAAGGATGCCGGCAAGATCGCCGGTCTTGAAGTGCTGCGCATTATCAACGAGCCGACCGCTGCGGCGCTCGCCTACGGCCTCGACAAGAAGGAAGGCAAGACCATCGCCGTTTACGATCTTGGCGGCGGCACCTTCGATATCTCCGTTCTGGAGATCGGCGACGGCGTGTTCGAGGTGAAGTCGACCAATGGCGACACCTTCCTCGGCGGCGAGGAC
>MKRZ01000145.1:11917-12306 GCA_001897075.1 Mesorhizobium sp. 61-13
CTCGGCGGCGAGGACTTCGACATGCGCCTGGTCGAATATCTGGCTGCCGAGTTCAAGAAGGAACAGGGCATCGACCTGAAGAACGACAAGCTCGCCCTTCAGCGCCTCAAGGAAGCCGCGGAAAAGGCCAAGATCGAGCTGTCGTCCACGACGCAGACCGAAATCAACCTGCCCTTCATCACCGCTGACGCATCCGGCCCCAAGCACCTGACCTTGAAGCTGACCCGCGCCAAGCTTGAGCAACTGGTCGATGATCTCGTCCAGCGCACCATCGCGCCTTGCAAGGCAGCGCTCAAGGATGCCGGCCTCAAGGCAGGCGAGATCGACGAAGTGGTTCTGGTCGGCGGCATGACCCGCATGCCCAAGATCCAGGAGATCGTGAAGCAGTT
>MKRZ01000146.1:0-174 GCA_001897075.1 Mesorhizobium sp. 61-13
TTGGATTAGGTGCCCACCGGACCTCGCTCATGGAAGGCAGCGCCGAGAGCCCGCCCGTCTGGAAACATGACCGCACAAGACAGCCGGGCTACGGGTCTGCCGACGTCACAAGCATCGGTCTGCGGAATAAATGAACATGCACTTGCCACCGCATCCCTAGCCGAGAGCGGCGGG
>MKRZ01000146.1:397-12420 GCA_001897075.1 Mesorhizobium sp. 61-13
ATCATGGCCAAACCACGCACCACCTTGCCACTGTGGAACAGAAGGTTGCCGAGTGTCGCCTGGGCACCTGCATGGCCCTTCTCCGCCGCGAGTTGCAGCCAACGGCCAGCCTGTTTGGCACTGGCCTTTACGCCGCCTTCGCCGTTCAGGAACATCTTGCCCATTTCGTACTGGGCGTTCGGATTGCGGTAAGTCGCGGCGGCGCGCATGAAATATTCCTGCGCTGCGACCGGATCGGCGCTCACGGGGCTGCCGGGAATTCCGCTCTTCAGGTAGTCACCCAATGCAACCAAGGCGTCAGAAACATAACTTTCCTCAGGCGAACCCAGTTCCACGTCCTGATCGACAATCTCGCTGAAGAACTTGTAGGCTTCGTAATCGTTCTGGGTGACGCCATCACCCTCGGCATACATGCGGGCAAGTTTCCAGGTCGCGCCGATCTGGCCCTTCTCGGCAGCATACTTATAGGCTTCGACAGCCTGATCCTTGTGACCGCTCTTGTAGGCGGAGAAGCCAAACTGGAACACGGCCCATGGACTCGACTGCGGCTTCACGCCGGTCTTGTCGTCGAAAACCTTTTCATCGAAGGCCATCGCCTGTTCGACAGCGGCGAAGCTCGCACAAGCCATCACCGCCGAAAAGATGCAAGAACGGACAAGGCTCGGCATGCGTGAAAGGCCCCGATAGAATGCCGGGCGCGGCAAGCGACGCACGACGACAGGACCTTCGTTTGCTCGAAGGATCGCCATATCTGCGCGAGAACCTACCGTGACTTCCATGCTCTTCCTTGCCGACCTATCTCGGCCCGCGTTCACATTAGCTGGGTAGAAATTACCAAGCCCTATCGAAGTGCTCCGGGTTTATGGCGGGAAGTGGGCGATTTCCATGGGGCGCGCCAGCGGCATATGGGATGGGATGCGCGTGTTGCAGAATCGTCACATTTTTCGCGAGGCGGTTGGCCAATCAATCTACTCGGGCCACCACAGTGACGCTGTCAAAACAAAAATGGGGCCGTTTCAGGCCCCATTTAAGCTTTTAATTCAAAACCTTACCACTTGACGGCATAACTTGCGGAGAGCGCGTAAGACCAATCACTTCCGACAGTGTAACCGAACGTGTTGCCGGCACCCGGCGTCGCAGGTGTCGGGTCGGCCGCAACTGACCCTGAGGTCAAGTAGGAAACCGCGCCGCCCAGGCGCATTTCGCCACCCAGTTTGTCCTTCAGCGAAACGCCGGCAAACGCCGTATAGGTGTCTGTCTGCGCGTCCTCCGTGGTCGAGACACCACGATCCCATGTCAAACCGGCAAGGCCCGAGATGTTATCCGAAAACGCATGACCGATGCCGCCCGTCACCGTCCAGCCATCGCGGTAGTAATACTCAAGAACGCGTGGATTTCCGGCGAGGCCCTGAATGTTATACCGCAGGACGTCGAGGACACTCCAATCGGTCCACTTGACCGAAGCGAACGCCAGCCAGCCTGGTGCAATACCGCTTTGGACCTTGAACTCGAGCGATTGCGGCAAGGTACCATTGCCGTCGGTAGCGAAGGATGCGACCGGAATGCCCGTCGATGTACGGACAACGAAACTGTCGCCGGCACTGTTGCCTGGCGAATGCGTCACAGCCGAGCGATACATGACCTGAGCACGCAACGCGATTTCGGGAATTTCATAGGCGGCACCGATGCGATAGCCGGCCCGATAGTCATCCTTGAAAGAAAGGGTACCGGTTCCTCCCGGAACAGCGTTCAATGGTGCGGGAAGACCAGGTGCAAACTGCACCACCTGCTGGTAGTCGAAATCCTGGCCAAACACGCCGCCCAGCAGCCACGCCCTGCCCTTGGCGAGATCGAACTTGTAGCCGCAGGTTGCACCGAGTTCATTGCTCGTGAAACCCTCACGAACAGTGCCCGTTCCATCAAGCAAACCGGCAGTGATCGCCTGGGGACCATATTCGGCATGGGCACCGAAGCTCTGCGTAAACGTTCCGGCGCAACGCAGGTCGTCGGAGAGGTTGAACTTCACGGCGCTGCTTGGGATTACATATGTCTGCGTGTAATCGCTGTCGGTTCCGTTCACGGTGCCGCCTAGAAGCGGGCTGGTGATCGTCTTGTAGCTGCGCTGAGGCATGACGATGGTCACGCCCGATCGCATGTTGAAATTGCCGTCTTCGAATATGATGTCGGTATCGGCGGTCCCCCGGTTAAAGCCACCGGCGTATGCCACGCTCATCGCGGCAAACGAAAGCGCGGTTGCACCCAGGAGCGTTTTGACACGCATCTTATTCATGATTTTGTCTCCCCGAAATCACTCGGGGACTAGCTAGAACCAATTCAAGTTAACGGCGCAATAACGTTTTTCTGGCTGTACAAGTACGGTCTAGACCGATGCAACCTGCAGTGTTCGACACGTCACGGAGTGTGTCGAAAAAATAGCCAATTTCGGCACAGCCATGATCCCTTTCGAGCAAAACGATCTCAAATCGGTGAGAAAATCACCGATTTAGGGCGTTTGTGGCGGAAATTGTCACATTAAGGCAACAATGGGGCGTAAACTTCCGTTTACGTCAATTTTGACGTTGCGGCATGTGTTTAAGGAAGCTGGAAGACAACCCAAAAAGCCACCTGAAAGGGCGAATCTCTCCCGTCAGGCTGCGTCGCGAACCCGCTCCAAAGCTACCGACAAGCGCTGCTGCGTTTCCCCGTATTCGGCCAGTTTCTCGCGCTCGGCGACAACAACCTCTTCCGGAGCATTGGCAACGAATTTCTCGTTGGAAAGCTTCTTGGCCAGACGAGCGATTTCTTCGGTCACCTTGGCCAATTCCTTCTGCAAACGGGCTGCTTCGGCCTTGAGGTCGATGAGGCTGCCCAGAGGTAGGCAAACCGTCGCTTCACCAAGCACCATTTGTGCCGCTCCTTTCGGAGCGCTCGCTTCGACCGAAACCTCGCCGATACGCGCCAGCCGTTTGATCGCCGTGTCATGGCGAACAAGCCGTTCGCGCGTGGTTGCGTTGGCGCCAACCACGACCAACGGCGCAATGGCGGATGGCGGCACGTTCATCTCGGAACGCACGGAGCGGATACCCGAGACAAGATCGACCAGCCAGTTGATGTCGGCGGCGGCTTCAGCGTCTTCGAAGTCCGGCGTCGGCCAGGCAGCGTGACACAGAAGCGAATTGCGTTCGCGTCCTTCACCTGCCGTTTCGGCCCAAAGCTCCTCGGTCATGAATGGCATCATCGGGTGGAGGAGCTTGTAGATCTCATCGAGCACGAAGGCGAAGCAGGCGCGGCTTTCGGCCTTTGCGGCTTCATCTTCGCCCATGAAAACCGGCTTCAAAAGCTCGACATACCAGTCGCAGACAAGGTTCCAGACAAACCGATAAGCAGCGCTCGCTGCTTCATTGAAACGATAAGAGGTGATGCCGTTGGTGATTTCTTGCGAAACACGCGTGAGCTCGGTCAAAATCCAGCGATTGACCGCCAGTTTGGCATCGCCCAGCCAGAAGTCGTCGTTGCGCGCGACGCCGTTCATCTCGGCAAAGCGCGTCGCATTCCAAAGCTTGGTGCCAAAATTGCGGTAACCGGCGATGCGCGCGGGATCGAGCTTAACGTCGCGGCCCTGCGCGGCCATCACAGCGAGCGTAAAGCGCAGCGCATCTGCACCGTATTCGTCGATCAGTTCGAGAGGGTCGATGACGTTACCCTTCGACTTCGACATCTTCTGCCCGTTCTTATCGCGCACCAGGGCATGGACATAGACGGTGTGGAAAGGCTCTTCGTCCATGAAGTGCAGGCCCATCATCATCATGCGGGCGACCCAGAAGAAGATGATGTCGAAGCCTGTGACGAGAACGTCGGTCTGGTAATAAGTCTTCAGTTCCGGGGTCTTGTCCGGCCAACCGAGTGTCGAAAACGGCCACAGCGCCGACGAGAACCAGGTGTCCAGCACGTCTTCGTCGCGGGTGAGTATCTCGCCAGGCTTGAAATTCTCCAGCTTTTCCTCAACCCAGGCTTTCCACGGCCCCTCATGGGCGAGGTAATGCTGGATAGCTGCCTCCAGCGCCTCTTCCTCGGACTTCTCGACGAAGATGTGCCCATCCGGACCGTACCAGGCCGGGATCTGGTGACCCCACCAGAGTTGACGGGAGATCGTCCACGGCTGGATGTTCTCCATCCATTCGAAATAGGTTTTCTCCCAATTCTTGGGCACGAAGTTGGTGCGGCCTTCGCGAACGGAGGCGATGGCCGGCTGCGCCAACGTCGCAGCGTCTGCAAACCATTGATCGGTCAGCATCGGCTCGATGACGACGCCGGAGCGATCGCCAAACGGCTGCATGATCTTCTTGTTCTCGACATGGGGGACGCTGTTGCCTTCGGCATCCTTGACCGTCACGGCCAAGCCTTCGGCATTGATGGCTTCAACGATCAACTTGCGCGCTTCGTATCGGTCAAGGCCGCGATATTCCTCGGGGACAAGGTTGATTTCGTCCACCTCTGCCTCGCTCGGCAACTGCCCGGTGCGAGCAATCTGGACAGCTTGCGCAGAGCAGGCAGCGTAGGGTTCGCCGTCGCTGCGCATCGTCGCCGTCGTGTCCATGAGACGGTAGAGCGGAATGCTGTTGCGGCGTGCGACCTGATAGTCGTTGAAATCGTGCGCGCCGGTTATCTTGACCGCGCCAGAGCCGAAATCCGGGTCGGGATACTCGTCCGTAATGATCGGGATCAGCCGCCGGTGCTCTCTCGGACCAACCGGAATCTCACACAGCTTGCCGACGATCGGAGCGTAACGTTCGTCGGACGGATGAACGGCAACCGCGCCGTCGCCCAACATGGTCTCGGGACGGGTGGTGGCAATCGAGATGTAGTTGCGCTCTTCCTGGAAGACGATCTTACCGTCTTCATCCTTTTCCACGTAAGTGTAGGTTTCGCCGCCGGCCAAAGGATATTTGAAGTGCCACATGTGGCCTTCAACCTCGCGGTTCTCCACTTCAAGATCCGAAATCGCCGTCTCAAACTTCGGGTCCCAGTTGACCAGCCGCTTGCCTCGGTAGATCAGCCCTTCCTTGTAGAGCGTGACGAAAACTTCGAGCACGGCCTTGGACAAGCCTTCATCCATGGTGAAGCGTTCGCGCGACCAGTCGCAGGAAGCACCGAGCCGCTTGAGCTGGTTGAAGATCGCGCCGCCCGACTCGGCCTTCCACTCCCAAACCTTCTCGATGAAGGCTTCGCGTGTGAGATCGCGGCGATGGATCTGCTTTTCCATAAGCTTGCGCTCGACGACCATCTGGGTGGCGATGCCAGCATGATCCATGCCGGGCTGCCACAACACGTTCTTGCCGCGCATGCGCTCGAAGCGAACGAGAATGTCCTGAAGCGTGTTGTTCAGCGCATGGCCCATGTGCAACGAGCCGGTGACGTTCGGCGGCGGAATGACGATGGTGAAGGCCTCCGCACCTTCGTCTGCGCCGGCACCAGCGCGGAAAGCATCGGCCTCCTCCCAGATTTTGGCGATCTTCGGCTCAACCGCCTTGGCGTCATAGGTCTTTTCAAGCATGGGAAAGGTCCGGGAAGTCGGGATGGTTGCTGACGGTGTAAATCGGAAGGGTGGCGTCAAGTCAACCACGGCATCACGGCGGTTTGCAGGCAACCGAAGCTCAGCCACCCCCGATGAGTGAACCGAGAACTGACGCGATCAACAACGGCAAGTCTTCCGCGATCAACCCGGGGCCAAAATGAGCACCAGCCTCGGCGTGGACCCATACTGCCGCGCAGGCTGCCTCGAAGGGCGGCATGCCCTGCGCAATCAGCCCTGCGATAAGCCCGGCCAGCACGTCGCCTGAACCCGCAGTCGCCAGCCATGGAACGCCGTTGGTGTTGATTGCCGCGCGGCCGTCCGGAGCGGCGATCACCGTGTCAGGCCCCTTATAGACAATGACGCCATGCGAACGAGCGGCGGCCTTGCGGGCCTTGTCGAGCTTGGACAGCGATTGATCTGCTGCGAGACCGGAAAACAGCCGGGCAAACTCGCCTTCATGCGGCGTCAACACAAGCGCGGCCGCATCCCGAGCACCGGTCGTGATGAACAGCGAGGCTGGCGCATCGTGAAACGACGTGATGCCGTCAGCATCAAGTACGAGAGCTTCGACGCCTTGTGGGCGACCCTTACCATCACCCAGCACAGCAAGGGCAAGTTCCCTCGCCTTTTCACCGACACCGAAACCTGGCCCGAGGACGAAGGCTGAAGGATGCCGGTCTTCGATGAAAGCCTGTAGCCCTTCCAACTCATCCACTTTGCGCAACATGATGGAGGTGAGATGCCCGGCATTGACCATCATCGCGTTGGCAGGCGAGAGAACCGTTACAGCCCCTGCCCCACTGCGGGCTGCGGCAAGTGCGGACAGCCGTGCCGCGCCTGTCGTGCTCGGGCCACCTGAAAATACACCGACATGACCGCGCTTGTATTTATGCGCATCCACGGCAGGCGGCTGCAGCGCATTTTGCCAAAGCTCGGGTGTGTTTTCGAAAGTGCGGGAGCCGACCGAACCAACGATGTCGTCGCCAATGCCGATGTCGGCAACGACTACCTCGCCGCATAACTGCCGGCCCGGCAACAAGAGGTGCCCTGGCTTCTTGCGTGCAAAGGCGACGGTCAGTTCTGCCTGAAATGCCTTGCCCAGCACATGTCCGGTCTCGCCCGACACGCCCGAAGGCAGGTCAATGGAAATGACAGGAATTTTAAGCGCGACTGTTTTCTCGATTGCATGAACAGCATCGCCATCCAGTGGTTTCGACAAGCCCGCCCCATAGAGAGCATCGACGATGACGGAACCTGCCTCCGGCGCGAAATCAGCCAAAGGCGAGGCCGCTACCGAACACTCTGCGGCGGCAATGGCAGCATCGCTGCCTGTGCGGGGCTTGCCCGACGCCCAGAGCGAGACGGCAACACCGCTTTCAGCCAGCAGGCGCGCCACGACATAGCCATCGCCTCCATTGTTGCCCGGACCAGCCAGCACATGGACTTTCCTGGCGGACGGGTAACGATCGAGGGCAATTGCGGAAATCGCCGCACCTGCATTTCGCATCAAGGATATGCCGTCAAAAGGACCGGCTGCGATTGCGAGCCTGTCCGCCTCGGCCATTTCGGATGGGGAGAGAAGTTCGATGGGCATTGCCTGTCGTTCCGCTTTGCCAGCCTGCAGTCAAGAGGCTCGACAATTGTTCAGTTTCTACACCCGCGCAATGCGATCCTCGATACTGGCAGCGCACGTCGTTCGGGAAGATGGGGTTGCAGGTGCAGGCGTCGCCCAAAAAATGCGCCCTCTGCTTAATTTATGTGCAGACGTATCGCCACGCCCGGTCAAACTAGGTTGCGATTTGCCCTACCCGGCTCACGAAACCGCCCGAAGCTCAGCTTTTCCGGGCAATTTCAACCAAATTTCGCGGTACCGGTGATGTCGCTCCAACTGGCATGGATCATGCTTTTAGTGGCGCGAGCGGAAAAGAACCCGTGAATTTGGCAGTGGAGGCCTCAGCTGGCATGAAAAAGATCGAAGCGATCATCAAACCGTTCAAGCTCGACGAAGTGAAGGAAGCGCTTCAGGAGGCCGGCTTGCAAGGCATCACCGTCATCGAGGCGAAAGGCTTCGGGCGCCAGAAGGGCCATACCGAACTCTACCGCGGTGCAGAATATGTCGTGGACTTCCTTCCCAAGGTGAAGATCGAACTGGTGCTTGGCGACGAATCCGTAGAACCGGCCGTTGAAGCCATCCGCAAGGCAGCCCAGACGGGCCGCATCGGCGACGGCAAGATCTTCGTTTCCAACATCGAGGAAGTCGTCCGCATCCGCACCGGCGAGACCGGCATCGACGCCATCTGATTTCGCAACTCCCAAGACAAGAACGTCATCACACAGGAAAACATCACATGACGACAGCCGCCGACATCTTGAAGCAGATCAAGGACAACGACGTAAAGTTCGTCGATCTGCGCTTTACCGACCCGAAGGGCAAGTTGCATCACGTGACAGTAGACGTCGCTGAGGTGGAAGAAGACATGTTCGCCGACGGCGTCATGTTCGACGGCTCCTCGATCGCCGGCTGGAAGGCCATCAACGAGTCCGACATGGTGCTGATGCCCGATCCGGAAACCGTCCACATGGACCCGTTCTTCGCCCAGTCTACCATGGTCATCCTGTGCGATATCCTCGATCCGATCTCCGGTGAAGCCTACAATCGAGACCCGCGCGGCACCGCCAAGAAGGCCGAAGCCTTCCTGAAAGCCGAAGGCATCGGCGACACCATCTATGTTGGCCCAGAAGCAGAGTTCTTCGTCTTCGACGACGTCAAGTATAAGGCCGACCCATATAACACCGGTTTCAAACTAGACGGCGCTGACCTGCCGTCCAATGACGATACCGATTATGAAACGGGCAATCTCGGCCATCGTCCACGCATCAAGGGCGGCTACTTCCCGGTGCCGCCGATCGACAGTGCCCAAGACATGCGCTCCGAGATGCTGACTGTGCTCACCGAAATGGGTGTGCGCGTGGAAAAGCACCACCACGAAGTCGCTGCCGGCCAGCACGAACTCGGCATCAAGTTCGACACCCTCGTGCGCAATGCCGACAAGATCCTGATGTACAAATACGTCGTGCATCAGGTCGCCAACGCTTATGGCAAGACGGCCACGTTCATGCCGAAGCCCGTCTTTGGTGACAACGGCTCGGGCATGCACGTCAACATGTCGATCTGGAAGAGTGGCAAGCCGACTTTCGCGGGCAACGAATATGCCGGCTTGTCGGAAAGCTGCCTGTTCTTCATCGGCGGCGTGATCAAGCACGCTAAGGCCATCAACGCCTTCACCAACCCGCTGACCAACTCTTACAAGCGACTTGTGCCGGGCTACGAGGCACCGGTGCTGCTCGCCTATTCGGCGCGCAACCGCTCGGCCTCCTGCCGGATACCGTTCGGCAACTCGCCGAAGGCAAAGCGCCTGGAAGTCCGCTTCCCCGATCCGGGCGCAAATCCCTATCTGGCCTTCGCCGCACTTCTGATGGCGGGCATCGACGGCATCAAGAACAAGATCCATCCCGGCCAACCGATGGACAAGGATCTGTACGACCTGCCGCCGAAGGAACTGAAAAAGATTCCTACCGTGTCTGGCTCGCTGCGTGAGGCATTGCAGAACCTCGACAAGGACCGCACCTTCCTGAAGGCTGGCGGTGTGTTCGATGACGATCAGATCGACAGCTACATCGAATTGAAGATGGCCGAAGTGATGCGCTACGAAATGACCCCGCATCCGGTCGAGTACGACATGTATTATTCGGTCTGATCGAGGCATTCCCTATCGCGCAAGGCCCCGGTGGAGACGCCGGGGCCTTTTGTTTTGCGCGCTGCTGGTTGTGGAATATCTGGCCTTATCGGAAATGCCGCATTGCCGGGCACCACGTGGCTCGCGCTCATTCGTTGCGGGCTAAATTTGTTTGTCGGTTATGGCTTGGCATTCGCGGCGGGATCGACTAGATGAGCCCCGCACCTCTTGCTTCATTCATCAGGTGCGTGGACAGGCTGCCCCCGGGTTGAGGGCACCCAGGCCCAGCCGGCAAAGTCCATCGGGATTAGCGATTTCCCAAACCCGTGCGCAGCGTGACCGGCTGTCGCAAATCGCAAGGACGGAGAGGTGGCCGAGTGGTTGAAGGCGCACGCCTGGAAAGTGTGTATACGGGGAACCGTATCGCGGGTTCGAATCCCGCTCTCTCCGCCATTTCCTGCCATTAACTTATTGATAAGATAGCTTTTCCAAGCCGCTTGCTGAACTTGTCCCATACTATTGCCCATCCATAGCTGGGCGCGCAGGGTCGGTGCGTCAGGCGTTGTCGCGTTCGGCACTGCCATCGTGATCTTGGATCCAGCAACCCTTCCGCTTCGACGGCGCCTGCTGGCTTGGGCAATTCCGGCAAGATTGTAGTGGCGACCGGTCGTATCGGTCCTTGTGTGCTGCAGCGGGCCGCTCGCAAGCCCGATCTTGTCCGGGGCTTCGATGGCGAGCGAGGTCGCTGCGGCGCGTCGAAAGTCGTGCATGCTCATCGGCTCGGCAAAACTCTGCTGCGTGAGGCGGCGCACGACCTGATAGATCGCGTCTGCCGTGAGCATCTTGCCTCGCTGGGAGATCCAGAGGGTCACGATCGCCGGATATCGAGCTAGGAGCGGCCTAACGCAGTCGGGATAATGGACGAGATATGGAACCAACTTGGCTGGAACGGTGACGAGTCCGACAGTCCGCCCTTGGTGTCTTCTGCATGCAGGTTGACGGTCAGGGTAGCGCCGCTGCGGATGAGATCGTGGTGCCCGTCAGAGCCGCCATGCTTCTGCGCCGGATCGGCCACAGTAACAGCACGGCAAGGATAAGCCCGTCGCAAAACTGCAGTTCGTCGAGCAGATGGTCGCGCAGCGGCGCTTTCATCGCACGATCCATCAGTCCCTGTCCAAGCGGAAAACTCTCCCATGGCATCCCCGGTTGCGGCAACCTTTCCATCGGGCGCGCCTTTGCAGCCAGGCGTCGTATTACCGACTTGAGCCAGCGATAATCGCCATTTGGTGCCAGTAGGTGCGCCGCCATTATAAGCCCGTTTAGGTTTATGACGATCGATGTGGCTCTGGCGGTCGCTCCAAGACGCTCGACAAAGCTTCTCATCCTCCCCTTTGTGATCCGGGCCTCTGGCGGCAACTTGAGGTCCTTGGGATGTTACAATTTGACGAAGCCCAGCCAACGGCGATAGGCCATCTCCACCTGTTTCAATGTTCCGGCGGACCAGCCAGCATGTGGGGCGACATTTTCATCGAAGATGTCCCGGGGCTGGCCGGCGGCCTCGAAGCGCATGCGATCATCGAGCGGCCATTCATCCCTAGGCAGGTGCATTAGGTTGCGGGCTGGCTCAGGCTTCATCCGACTTTTGTTCCTTCTGCACCGGACCTTGCGTCCTGAGCTGCGGGGCAATGCTTCCACCTTGGCGATCACAATCTCTCCGAAGGCTCGGCTTGCTCGCGCTCCCGAGAGGCCGGCGTAAAATAGGAGTCGTCTTGCTGAAGGAACGGCCGAGAAGCTGGCGCACGAAATATGTACTACCTTCAACGGGAGCTGAGTCAGGCAGGAGTGGAACCGCTTCAGTGGCCTGTTGTTAGCACTGTCGGATTGGTAAGTTCACAATTGCGCACAAGATCATTCAATATTGATGATTATGTCGCCAGGGTTGGGTTGTGTCACTTTAGAACTACCACGATGCTTTAGAAGATGCCGCGCTCACGGAACGCCTTTATCTTATTCTCACAACGCAGCAATCGCCTCTACTAGCAATGGTAAGGACCAGCCAAAACTGGCCACCACCAACCAACGCCCGCACAGTGCCCCGCGCCCCAATGAAAAGCTACCTAGACGACGACCAAAGAGACGACAGATGTAATTGACCCGCCCACGAGCAGGTTGTTGAAGGTGGTGGAGTCGAATAACTGGATCAGGTGGCCAATGTGCTCAGGTCAACGCTTCAACACCAAGTTTCAACGGTCAAAGAGTCCCGGCTGCGCACACTACTTGGAAATGGAACATACTCGGGCTTGGCCTTGCCTATGGGGTGGCAAGGTTGAGGGCTTTTGCTACAATGATTCCGATAAGTGCCCCGGAGATGGGAACACCAAAAGGTACGATACCTTTGCGTTCGAAGTGCTCCAGATATTGTCTGAACACGGGGGCCGGCAACAACATCGGGTTCCTGACAGCAAAGACAGTCACAATTGAAAGCGCCAGCAGCAGAATACTAAATGTCAGCAGGTTCTCGCCGCCTGCGACAAGCGGCGCAACGGCCATCAACTTTACGTCTCCAGCTCCAACTTTGCGCAAAAGCCAAAAGAGGAACAGCAGTACAAAAAGCACAATTGCAGCGATAAGGGAGACGCCGAGACCGCTCACCCAAAACCCAGTTTCAAAGCTGGCAATCGCGAGGCTCCCTGTTCCAACGACACCAAGAA
>MKRZ01000147.1 GCA_001897075.1 Mesorhizobium sp. 61-13
TGCTCGATGACGTCGACGAACTCACAACCACCATAGTAGCGCTTGCCGGGATAACCCTCGGCATATTTGTTGGTCAGCACCGAACCCTGCGCCGCCATGACCCTTGGGCTGGCGTGGTTTTCCGAGGCGATTAGTTCGATCTCACCCTCCTGACGCCGTCCCTCGGCCTCCATGGCCGCCCACAGGGCCGGGTCGAATTTGGAAAGTGCGGCTGTGTCGTCGGTCATGTATTTTCCTCCTCGTGACGGTGGTCAGTGCAGGCTGCCCGTTCTCCCGCCCAAGGATATCGAACGGCCATCATTGTTGAACTTCATAGTTCTCATGCTAGGATGAGACTTTCTCATGATCGGACTGGCCGTGCGTAATATCCCGACAGACTTGATGCGCAGCTTCGTCAAGGCGATCGACGGTGGCAGTTTCACGCGCGCGGCGGAGATGGTGGGACGCACCCAGTCGGCGGTCAGCCTACAGATCAAGCGGCTGGAGGAGGTGGTCGGCGTACGGCTGTTCCAGCGCGACGCCCACAATTTGCAGCTCACTGCGCAAGGGCGGACTTTTGCACAATATGCGCGTCGCATCCTGGCGCTGAACGACGAGGTCCTGGCCTTGATGCAAAGCCCTGACGTGTCGGGCAGGGTACGCCTGGGCGCCCCGAGCGAGTACACCGACTCCCTGCTGCCGCACCTGTTGGGCCGATTCGCCCAAGCGCACCCCAATGTCATGCTGGAAGTGACCAGCGATCTCAGCAAGAACCTCTTAGCCCGGCAGGAGAATGGCGAGTTCGACCTGGTCGTCGCCTTGCACGACGACAGCGAAAGCCGGGGCGGCCGGCCTATCCACTCCGAGCCGCTGGTCTGGTTCAGCAGCGTCGACCACTTCGGCCATACGCAGAGCCCGTTGCCGCTGGTCCTGGCACCGCCGCCTTGCGTCTACCGGCACCGGATCCTGCAACAGCTGAAACGGGAAGCAAAAGCCTGCCGGATTGCCTATCTCAGCTCAAGCCACAGCGCGGTGCTGGCGGCGGTCAGGGCAGGGCTCGGCGTGACCGCGATGGCGCAAAGCACCGTCCCCGATGATGTCCAGTTGCTTGGCTCCGACAAGGGTCTGGCGCCGCTCGGGCATCTGGAACTACGCCTGCACCGCCTTACCGCAGCGCAATCCGTAGAAGCGATAGACTATCTCGAAACCTTCATCGCCGAACAGATTGGCCAGACGGCGGGACGCGCGGCGATGCCTTCCTGACCGATGCTAGGCCGAGAAGACGGCTTTCAGCGACTCGAGGTCACGGCGCAGGCGGCGGTCGATGTCCTCGTCATCGCGGTTGTCATCGGCGATGAACTGGAAGAACCGGATGTTCTGCAGCGAAAACAGGCAGTCGGCGAGGGCTGCGCCGTCGACCGCTTCCGGTATCAGCTTGCGCTGCTGGAATTCGACGATCATGGCGTGCATCAGCTCGATCAGCACGTTGTCGAGCTCGAGATAGGTGCGCCCGAAGTCACTACTGCCTTCGTTGATGCTGGCTGACAAAACCTCGCGCCAAGTCGATTTCGTGAGGTAGCTCATGGCGTGGCGGCGCAGGATCTGGCCGAAGGACGCAACTGCGTCGACCAGGTTTTTCGGCTTGCGGGCGATCATCGCTTTCAGCTGCCGGATCAGCAACTGGTCGCTTTCGCTGACGAGGGCCAGCAGCAGGCCCGCCTTGCTATCGAAGTAGTTGTAGACAGTGACCGCCGAGATATCCGCGTCCTTTGCGATCATTTCGATCGTCGTCGCGGTGTAGCCATCTGTCTGGAAGCGGGCCTTGGCGATTTCCAGGATGCGCTCGCGGCGGCTTGCCTTCTGTCGCTCTCTTAGTCCCATCGACGCCATGTTTCAGTCTGCCCCCTTGCCACGGCTTTTGCCTCCAATTTCCTTTAGGCGCAACAAAAAACTCGTTGACACGAAAGTTTTATGGACTAAAACTTTTGATGCTCTAAAGGGAGGAGACCTGACGATGGGCATTATCCGACGTTCTTTCTGCATTCTGGCGGCAGCTGCGGTCCTGACGGGCTTTGGCCTGTCGGCGCCGGCGCTCGCCGAAAATCTCAAGGTTGCGATCGTCCTGCCGGGCGTGAAGACCGACAAGTCGTTCAATCAGGCCGGTTACGAGGGCGTCGAACACGCCGCCAAGGAACTGGGGCTCGAATTTGCCTATAGTGAGAAGGTGGCTCAGCCCGACCAGCCGGAGGCGCTGGCCGACTATGCCAGGCGTGGCTACTCCGTGGTGATAGGCCACGGCGGCGAGTTCCAGGACTCGGTGGCCAAGGTCGCCAATCGCTTTCCCGATACCAAGTTCGTTGTCGTCAACGGCACCGAACCCGGCGGCAACGTCGCCGTCATGAGCTTCGACTTTCCCGCACTCGGCTATGTCATGGGTTATGTCGCCGGCAAGGTGTCGGAGACTGGCAAGGGCGGCTACATCGGCGCGCAGAAGCTCAAATTCTATGTCGACCTAGGCAACGGCTACGCCAAGGGTTTCAAGGCTGCGCGTCCGGATGGCGAGGTGCTGACCGCTTGGACAAATGACTGGGACGACGTCGCCAAGGGCAAGGAAGCTGCGCTCAACGAAATCAGCCAGGGCGCCGACGTCATCTTCCCATCTATGGACAACGCCGTTGTCGGCAGCCTGCAAGGCGTGAAGGAGAAGGGCAAGAAGGCAATCGGCATCTATTACGATGCGATTTCCAACTGGCCAGATACCGTCATCCAGTCGGCAATCTTCGACATGCGCGGCGCGCTTCTCACGCTGCTCGGCGAGGCCAAGGAAGGCAAGCTTGAGGGCAAGGCCTATATCTACGGCCTGGAAACGCCAACAGCGGCCCGCATCGGTACCTATTCCGCCGCTGTTCCCGCTGCCGTGCAGAGCGAAGCCGCGGCTATCATCGAGAAGATCAAGGCCGGCGAAATCGACGTCCATTGAGGCCATGACGGCCTCTCGCGCGAGGATGGTCTGGCGCCTGCCTCGCGCACCTATTTGCCACTCGTTTGAATGCTGGATTGTGCCATGACCGCGCAAGGACTTCGGTTGGAGAAAATCTCCAAAACATTCGGCGACTTCAAGGCGCTGGACGGTGTCGACATGACCGTTCCCCAGGGAACCGTACACGCCATTCTCGGCGAGAACGGTGCAGGCAAGACGACACTGATGAACATACTTTACGGGCTCTACCAGCCCGATGGCGGCCGCATCCTCATCGATGGTGTACCGCAAAGGATCACGTCCCCACGTCGGGCGATGGAACTCGGCATCGGCATGATCCATCAGCACCTGATGCTCGTCGAAACGCTGACGGTCGTCGAGAATGTGGTGCTTGGCCTGCTGGGGCAGGGGATGAGGCTTTCGCTCGCCGAACATGCCCGCAAGCTGGAGGCACTCGCCAAGAGCTTCGGCTTCGACATCGACCCACATCAGGAGGTGTGGAAATTGCCGATGGGGATGCGCCAGCGGGTAGAGATCCTGAAGGTACTCTACCGCGACGCCAACCTTATTATTCTCGATGAGCCGACAAGCGTGCTGGCGCCAAGCGAGGTCGAGGGTTTTCTCGAAGGCTTGCGACGGCTCCGGGCAGCGGGAAAGACCATCATCTTCATCAGTCATAAGCTGGACGAGGTGGCTGCCGTGGCGGACCGGGTCACCGTGCTGCGCCGTGGCGCGGTTTCGGCCGACCTCGCGGTCGCGGGAACGCCACCGAGCGAGATGGCACGCATGATGGTCGGCCGCGACGTCGTGCTGACCACACTTGAGAAAGTTCCGTCGAAATCGGACGAGGTTCTCGTGCGCATCCGCGACCTCAAGGCGCGCGACAACCGTGGCAACCAGGCCCTGAAGGGCGTGTCCTTCGACATCCGGGCGGGGGAAATCCTCGGCGTCGCGGGTGTCGACGGCAACGGCCAGGCAGAACTTGCCGAGGCGTTGACGGGACTGCGACAGGCCGAGGACGGCACGGTCGAGCTATCAGGCGAGGATGTGTCTGCTGCCAGCGTCTACGAGCGCCGCCACCGGCTGGGCATCTCCTTCGTACCGGAAGACCGCCATGGCACTGGCCTGGTTCTCGACCTGCCGGTCTATCAGAACGCCATGATCCGTGACTTCCGGGAAGCCCCGTTCTCGTCAGGCCCGATGCTGCGCACGGCAAGCGCACGCAAGGTCGCCGAAGACTGGGTCAATCGTTACGACGTTCGCCTTCAATCGGTGGAGCAGCCGATCCGCTTCCTGTCGGGCGGCAACCAGCAGAAGCTGATTTTTGCCCGCGAGGTCGAATGCCGACCACGGCTGCTGGTGATCATGCAGCCCTGCAAGGGCCTCGATGTCGGGGCGATCGAAGCCGTACACCGGACCGTTCTCGCCGAGCGCGAGCGGGGCACGGCGATCCTTTATATCTCCACCGAACTGGAACACATCCTGAGCGTCTGTGACCGCGTGGCCGTCATGTGCGCCGGGCGGATCACCGGAATCATTTCTCCCGAAGAAGCGACGTCCGAGCGTATCGGCGCCCTCATCGGCGGGCTCGAAGAGGAAAAGGTGGCGTGATGCTACGAGCCATCCAGGGTATCTACATGCTGCGGCCGGTCTGGGCCGTCCTGCTCTCGCTCCTTGTCGGCGCGGGTCTCATCGCTATCGCCGGCGTCAATCCCGGCGAGGCCTACGCGGCGCTCTTCGGCGGCGCGTTTCTCGATTACTACGGCCTTGCCAGCACTCTGGCGAAGATGTCGCCGATCCTGCTTGCCGGCCTCGCCGTCATCATCCCGCTGCGGGTGGGTCTGCTGAACATCGGCGCCGAGGGCCAGATCTACATGGGCGGCCTGTTTTCATCGATGGCGGCACTGCTGCTGCCGGAGATGTCTCCCTTCGTTCTGGTGCCGCTGTGCGTCCTCGCCGGCGCGGTGGGCGGCGGCCTGTGGGGTCTCATCCCCGGCTATCTGAAGGCCTATCGCGGCATCAACGAAGTCATCATCACCATCCTGCTCAACTTCATCGCCATCAACCTGGTGAGCTACGTCGCCGGTGGGCCGATGATGCAGGAGGGCGCGCCTTACCCCTATTCGGAGGAAATCCGCGAAGGGCTCTGGCTCCCCTACATCATGCCCCAGACCGACGCCCATCTCGGCGTGGTCGTCGGCATCGCCCTCTGCGTCGTGGCGTGGTTCGTGTTCCGCTTCACCACCGTCGGCTTCGGCCTCGGCATGATCGGCAAGAACCCGGCGGCGGCGACCTATTCGGGCATCCGTGTCCGACGCAATTTAGTTGCGGTGATGTTCGTCGCCGGAGCCATCGGCGGGCTGGCGGGCACCTTCGAGGTGCTCGGCCTCAAGCACCGTCTCTACCACCTCTTTTCGCCGGGCTACGGCTTCGACGGGATCGTCGTCGCTTTCCTAGCGCAGCTGTCGCCGCTGATGGCACCGGTTGCCGCCTTCTTCCTCAGCGGCCTCAAGGTCGGCGGCCTCATCATGCAGCGCGCCGTGGGGCTTGAAAGCACGGTCGTCGAAGCAATCCAGGGGCTGGTCATCATCTTCGTCGCGGCAAGCCTGGCCTTCCGGTTCGACCGGGGCAACTGGCGCCGGTTCCTCGAACGGCGCCGGTTGCTGGATACCGGCCTTGCCGGGGGCATCACGAACAATTCCGGAGGCAAGTCATGAGCTGGGCAGGCGACATTTCGAGCTTGGTGGATTTCTTCTCGACCGTCCTCAGGCTATCGACGCCGATTGTCTTCGCAGCGCTCGGCGGGGTGCTGGCCGAGCGGGCAGGGGTGTTCAACGTCTCGCTCGAGGGCTGCATTCTTGGTGGCGCTTTCGGTGCCGCTACTGGTGCCTATCTTCTCGGCACGCCGGTTGGGGGGCTCGTGTTCGGCATCCTATTTGCGTTCGCAATTGGTTGTGTTCTCGCCGGATTGGCGGTTGGTCTCGGCATCAACCAACTCGTCACCGGCATCGCGATCAACATCCTGGTGCTCGGCCTTACGTCCTATCTTGCGCGCCTCATATTGGGGGCTGACGCCACCTCGACATTGCCGGGCTTTTCGCCGGTGGAGATCCCGTTGCTGTCTTCTATTCCCGTCATCGGGCCCGTGCTGTTCAACCAGGACCCGCTCGCATACTTGATGTATCTGCTGGTGCCGCTGGCCTACTGGTTCCTGTACCGGACGCCTTGGGGGCTAAACGTGCGCGCCATTGGCGACTATCCGGTTGCCGCCGACACCGTCGGCGTCAGCGTTCCCGGCATACGGGCGGTCTGCGTGATCGCCAGCTGTGTGCTCGGTGGCCTCGGCGGCTGCTATCTGGTGCTTTGCCAGGTTTTCGTCTTCACCGAGAACATGAGTGCCGGCAAGGGCTGGATCGCGCTTGCGGCGGTGATCCTCGGGCGCTGGAACCCGGCCCTGGTCTTCGTTGCCTGCATCTTCTTCGCCTTCTCCGAGGCGTTGCAGTTGCGCCTGCAGTTCAACAACCCGGATGTTCCCTATCAGCTCTTCTCGATGGTGCCGTTCGTTGCTTCCTTCGTGGCCCTTGTTGCCTTCGCCGGCAGGGTGCGTCCGCCAGCGGCCATCGGCACGAAATATGTCAGGGGCGGCAAGTAGCCCCTTCCTTCCCTCAGTATCCTGAAAGGGTCGACAATGACCAGCAATTCCTATGAAACCGGACG
>MKRZ01000148.1 GCA_001897075.1 Mesorhizobium sp. 61-13
TGGTGAAGGTGCGCGTGGTGGAAGTGGACATCAAGCGCAAGCGCATCGGGCTTTCCATGCGCAAGGACGGCGGAACGCCGCAGGAAAGGCGCGGTGGAGAAGCCCCGCCTCGCGGCCCGGCGCGGAACCATGAACGGCCAAAGCCGGCCACTCCTGCGCCAACCCAACAGGGTGCTTTCGGAGCCGCGCTGGCCGAGGCCATGAAGCGCAAGTAACGCATCGTCAGCAGCCAGCAAGCGACCGAGATTACGATTTGCCATTGCCGAAATTGGCGTGGGCGATAGCTTAGTCGCGGATTTCCAATTTTGGCGCGTCGCTTTCTCCCGTAGCCTCTTCGCGCCCATCAAACAGGCAGGACAGACCATGCAGATCGGAATGATGGGTTTGGGCAGGATGGGCGCCAACATGGTGCGACGCCTGATGAAGGGCGGCCATGACTGCGTTGTCTATGACATCAATCCCGACAGTGTCGCGGCGCTGGTCAAAGAAGGCGCTGTCGGTGCCGCTTCGATGGAAGAGTTCGTCAGCAAGCTTGCCGCGCCGCGCCATGTCTGGCTGATGCTGCCTGCCGCCATCACCGGCAAGATTGTCGAACAGCTCGCCAGTCTCATGCAGGCAGGCGACACGATCATCGACGGCGGGAATTCCAACTACCGCGATGCGGTCGATATCGCCGCCAAGCTTTCGGCCAAGGGGCAGAACTTCGTCGATGTCGGCACCAGCGGCGGCGTTTGGGGGCTCGAGCGTGGCTATTGCCTGATGATAGGCGGGCCGGACGAGGCGGTACGCCAGCTTGATCCGATCTTCGCCACGCTGGCACCGGGCGGCGCGGCAGGCGCGAAAGAGGCGGGGCCCGCTTCGCGCGGCTATCTGCATTGCGGCCCGAGCGGGGCAGGTCATTTCGTCAAAATGGTGCATAACGGCATCGAGTACGGAATGATGGCGGCCTATTCCGAAGGTTTCAACATCCTGAAAGCTGCCAACGCCGGCAAGCAAGACCGGGCAGCAGATGCGGAGACGACGCCGCTTGCCGAACCGCAATATTATCAGTTCGACATCGACATCGCCCAAGTTGCCGAAGTCTGGCGGCACGGCAGCGTTATCGGCTCCTGGCTGCTCGACCTGACGGCAGGTGCGCTGCAGGCCGATCCTACGCTTTCGAAATTCGGTGGGCGGGTGTCGGATTCAGGTGAAGGCCGCTGGACACTCAAGGCGGCAATCGACATGGGTGTGCCAGCACCAGTGCTGTCGTCGGCCCTGTTCGACCGCTTCTCCTCGCAAGGTCATTCAGAGTTCGCCGACAAGATGCTTTCGGCCATGCGCTACGCCTTCGGCGGCCACGTCGAAAAGCCGAAGGCCTGATCCAGGGACGAAGGTCGTTAAAACAGCGAGCCCTGATCACCCGCTGGCTTCGGCTTAGGCGCGGGTTTCGGCTTGGGTTGTGGCTCGGGCGCGGCAGCGCCCGATGACGTTGCGTAGGTGCTGCCGTCGGCAAAGCGCAGTTCGAGAGCCTGCCCGGCCCTCACTTCCGCCGCGCGCTTGACCAGCGTGCCGCTATCGTCAAGCACGAGCGCATAGCCGCGCTCGAGGATAGCCTGTTCGGACAGTTTCAGCGTGGCAAGCAAGCGGTCGGCCTGTATCAGACGCGCCCGCAAGCGATCGAGACGAACGGACATGGCCTGATCGCCACGCCGGGCGACGCTTGCGAGCAGTTCGGCCTGCTGCTTCTGGCGGCGCTCGATCTGGTCCGGCACAAGGCGTGCCGCCGTGCGCGTAAATCGGGCGCGGCGCTCGCGCACGGTCGATGAGAATGCAGCCTGCATGCGAGCAAGGTCGCGCCCAACCAGCGTGCGCGCCTCGTTGACGCGACGGGCGAGCGTTGCCGGGGAAAGCCTGAGCGCGGACAGCCGTGCGCGCTTGCGCTCGACGCCGACTTCCAGCGCGCGGCCGAGACGGTTCTCGGCCTCGTCGAAGCGGCGACGGGGCAAGGCCAGCAACTGGTCCGGCGACGGCAGGGCGCGGGCAGCGGCGCGCACTGCATTTCTGTCGCGGTCGAGGCAGCGCGACATGGATGTACGCAGCCGTGAGGCAAGTGCCGCCAAGGTCGCCTCCAGCTCGGCCTTGACCGGAACGGCGATTTCGGCAGCGCCCGTCGGCGTTGGCGCGCGCACATCGGCAGCGTAATCGACGAGCGTCCAGTCGGTCTCGTGGCCAACAGCGGAGATGACCGGGATATTCGAGGCGGCAACAGCGCGCGACAGGGCCTCGTCATTGAAGCCCCACAGGTCTTCGAGACTGCCGCCGCCACGCGCCACGATCAGCAGATCCGGCTGGCGGATCGGACCCTCGAAGGGCAGCGCGTTGAAACCTTCGACAGCCGCAGCGACTTCGGCACCCGCCGTCTCGCCCTGCACGCGCACCGGCCAGACGATGACATGCAAGGGAAACCGATCCTTTATGCGATGCAGGATGTCGCGGATGACCGCGCCGGTAGGCGAGGTAATGACGCCGATGACACGCGGCATATAGGGCAAAAGCTGCTTGCGTGCCGGATCGAACAGGCCTTCGGCCTGCAGGCGGCGCTTGCGCTCTTCCAGCAATGCCATCAGCGCACCCGCGCCGGCCGGCTCCAGATTATCGATGACGATCTGGTAGTTCGACTTGCCGGGATAGGTGGTGAGCTTGCCGGTCGCGATGACCTCCATCCCCTCTTCGGGACGGAACTTCAGCCGGCTCATCGTGCCTTTCCAGACGACGGCATCCAGCTTGGCGCGGTCATCCTTCAGTGCGAAATAAGCGTGGCCTGACGAATGCGGCCCGCGATAGCCTGAGATCTCGCCGCGCACACGTACATTGCCAAAGACATCCTCGACCGTACGTTTCAGTGCGCCGGAGATTTCGCTCACCGTGTATTCGGCGGCGTTGGTCCGTGATTCGGGAACGGTTTCGCTCATACCCCGATAGGCGCGCGTTTGGCCGCGCCGGTCAAGGCTTCCGGCCAACCATCGTTTCGTTCAATCGATCGATGAAAAGAATATGATGGACTGCCGCTCCGCCCAGGCATACCGCTTCGCCGCCAAGGAGCATATCGCATGACGATCCAGTCGCAATCCATAGATGCCCCCATCTCGGCCGGCCCTGTTCAACATGCAGGCGAGCGGTCATTCGAGCCGCGCGACTATGGCCTTTACGTCCTGACAGTGATTGCCTGGAGCGTATCGTGGTTTGCCATCAGGTTACAGGTCGGCACTGTGCCAAACGAGGTCAATCTGGTCTGGCGCTTCGCCATTGCCACGGCCCTGATGATTGCCTGGGTGGTTTTTTCGGGACGGCGCATCCACTTTCCGCTGGGCGACCACGTCCGCTTCGCGGCACTCGGCATATTGATGTTCTCGTCCAACTTCCTCTGCTTCTACTACGGCGCCGGATATCTGGTCAGCGGACTTCTATCGGTGGTGTTTTCGCTGGCCTCGGTGGTCAACATCATGCTGGCGGCGGTTGCGTTGCGCGAACGGCCCTCACCGCGCGTGCTGGCAGGCGGTATCATCGGGTTTTGCGGCATTGCCTTGATGTTCTCGCCGGAAATTGCCGCACATGGCCTATCGGGCAATACGATGATCGGGCTTCTTCTGTGCGTTGCGGGAACGCTGTTCTTCTGCATCGGCAACCAGATTTCGGCAGCAGGCTTGCGCAAGGGCCTGCCGCTCATTCCGATGAGTGCGTGGAGCATGTTCTACGGCACGCTGTGGTCGGCCTTGCTTGCCTTCCTGCTAGGCCGGCCCTTCATCATTGAGCCGACATTGTCCTACATCACCTCGCTGCTGTTCCTGGCCGTGATCTCGACGGTGATTGCCTTTTCCGCCTATCTCACGCTGCTTTCGCGCATCGGACCGGCGCGGGCAGGCTACGCGACGGTTATGTTTCCCATATTCGCGCTGCTGGTCTCGACCTTGCTGGAAGATTACCGGTGGAGCGCCTACGCCCTTGCCGGTCTTGTCTTCGTTGCCATCGGCAATGTGCTGGTGATCCGTACCGGCAAGCCGTAACGCGCAAGCTTCCCCGGTCTTACCAGCCGGGGAGAACCTGGTTCGGACGGGTGCGCTTGATCCGTGTAAAGGCAAGCGAGGCGAAGTCGAAGCTGCCCGCTTCCTCACCCGACGGCACGGAGATGTTGTCGAGGCTCTCTGCAATGTGTCGAGCCAGCGCATCGACGATTTCCGGCTGGTCGGTCTGGCCGCGCATGATGCCGATGCGGCAATCGGGCAGGGCGCCGAAACCATCGGCTTCGCTCAGCACCCGCATGCCGGGCCTCAAGGCGCATTCCGGCAGCACCGAAATGGCCAAGCCAGATAGGACGGCCGCGGTGATGACGGTGGCAGAAAAACTGGTGAACAGGATGCGGTAGTCGCGGTTCATGCCGTCGAGCACATCGCAGGCGGCGCGGCGCCAGATGCAGTTCGGGCGACCGAAAGCCATCGGCAGCACTTCCTGCTCATGCGTGGCGTGGTTGACGGAGCTTACCCACAGAAGCGGCTCGCGCCGCACCACTTCGGACTGGCCGCGGGCATCGTTGTGGGTGACCAGCGCGATGTCGAGATTGCCGCGCCTGATGTGCTCGACCAGGCCCGGCGTGGGCTCGCAGATGACGGTCAGTTCAACGCGCGGATTGGAGCGAGCGAAGCGGGCCATGATCTCGGGCAGGAAGCGGTCGGCGTAGTCGTCGGGGGTGCCGATGCGAATGGTGCCTTCCAGGCGGCGGTCGTCGAAGGCCGCGAGCGTTTCGCGGTTGAGATAGATCAGCCGGCGCGCATAGGCGAGCAGCTTCTCGCCCTCCTCGGTCAGCTTGTTGGTTCGGCCGTCCTTTTCGAACAGCGGCTTGCCGATGCGCTCCTCGAGGCGGCGCATCTGCATCGACACTGCCGACTGCGTGCGGTGCACTTCTTCGGCCGCGCGGGTGAAGCTGCCGGTATCGGCGATCGAGATGAATGTCTGCAACTGGTCGAGATCAAGGGGAGCTTTCATCTTCTAACCCATCACCATGATTGATGATAAAGATTAGAAACATTCGTTGGATTAATCAATCGTCCGATGGCAAATAGATATCGTCCACATGAAGGCATGTGAATCGAGCCTACGTCTGGCGACCTCCCGCGCCAAGCGACCGGGTTCGTGTGTCCTAGACTGAAGGAGACTGACATGACCGCGTATGATTTCGCCGCCGAAGCTTCACGCATCTCCACGCGTCCGGCCATTGCGACGCGCGTGGGAAATGCTGTCGTCAATTTCTACAAGGCCTGGAAAAACCGCCGTGCGTTCTATCGTCTTGGCGAGATGTCCGACGCCGAGCTTGCCGATATCGGGCTGACCCGCGCCGATCTTCACGTCGCCATCGATGGCGCGTTCGGCACTGATCCAACGGTGAAGCTTAGAGCGATTGCCTCCGATCGGATCGAACGCATCTAGTTTTACTGCAGGCTCCCCCCACACCCTGCCGGTTTCCCTTCCGGCTGCCTGCATGATTGCCCGGTCCTTCGCGGACCGGGCATTTTCATTGGTAACTACCTGTTTCGGTCCATGCCGCGCAAGAACTGGTCGAAGACCGATTCAACGCCCTTCTGGTAGTCGTCGCGTTGCTGGCGACCTGTTTCGAACATCTGGCCGAAAATATCGTCGTAAGGGTTCTTCTTCGCCTGCGGTTCGGGCGAGGAACGTCGTTGCGGCTCAGCCTGCTGTTCGGGCTGGCCGCCCCCAAACATGTCCTGCAGCACCTTGCCCCACGGATTGTCGCCAAGCGGATTCTGCGGCTGTTGGACCCTGCCCTGCGGGGCTTGCTGCGCACCACCGCCAAACATGTCCTGCAAGACCTTTCCGAAAGGCGTGTCACCAAGCGGATTGTTGCCGAACGGGTTGTCGGCCTGTTGCGAGGGCTGCGGCGCGCGCCGTTGCGGAGCCGCCTGGCCGCCACCCAGACCACCGGACTGCTTCATCATCTCCTCGATGATCTGGCCGAGCGGATTGTTGCCGCCACCGAAGCCGCCAGCTTGCATCTGGTTTGTCGATTGCTTGAACAAGCCACCCATGACCATCGAGGCAATGACCGGCAGCATCTGCTGCAATAATTGCTGCCCGATGCCAGTGGCTTGGGCTGCCTGCGCCGCCACGGCGCGCGAGAGATCTTTCGAACCGAACAGATGGCCCAATATGCCATTGCCCTCGTCGACCCCCTGCGGCGAGAAGGCCCGGCTGGCGTCCTCGAAATATTTGGCGTGCTGGCCGCTCGCCATCGCATTGAGGAAGCCGCCGAGGCCGTAGGGATCGGAGGTGTTGCGCTTCAACCCTTGCGAGAAGGCAGGCAGAAGCGCCTCTACGGCAAGGTCGGCCTGCTGGCGAGAAAGATTGAACTGCCGGGCCAGCATATCCATGCCCTGACCGTTCTGGGCCTGGTTCAGCATGTCAAACAGGTTCAGCATGTCCGTCTCCTCGAAAAATTTCGCCGGAGGGGAAAGCTAGAGGTTTTCCCGCCCCTGTTGAAGCGATTTCCACCAGAGCGCGAACTTAAATCTCAGCTCGGACTAGTAGGCATACTCCAGGAAAGCCGGCTCGATCGAGCCGCCCCAACGAGTGTGGTAGGCGGACAGCATCTCCTCGGCGCTGGTGGTACCGCGGCTGACCACTTCGTCGAGCGTCTGCAAGAAGGAGGTTTCGTCATAGCCGTCGCGATTTAGCCTGGCGCGGTTCTTGAGGCCA
>MKRZ01000149.1:0-3367 GCA_001897075.1 Mesorhizobium sp. 61-13
CATCGACAGGCGGCGCGATCACACGCCCCTGATCTTCCAACTGGCGACGCCGAAAACGCGCCATGTCTTCCGGGTCGTCGAGATAATAGCGATCTTCGCCGGGAGGCTCCTGATCGAACTGCCGCGCCTGTTGACGGCGCAAGGCGCGCCGGTCAAGCCGCGTCTGCGGCGGCTGAACCGCCACGACTTCTCCGGTGACGGCATCGACGATGACGCGGTTTCCACGGCCGTCATAATAGACTTCGTAGTCGCTGTTCTGGGCAACGACGATGTCGCCCCCGGAGTTCATGGAACCCGCGGCGCGTGGCTCGTCGGCATATTGCGAAGCGGTCGCACAGGTCGAAAAAAGCGCCGCAGCAACTGCTGAAAGCGAAAAGATCATGCGCAACATGCAGGCCAAGCTCTCCGGTGCATTTCGTGCCGCTCAACTTGAACGGCTAAAGAACAAAGGTGCGCTAACACCTCAAAAACCAGCCATCCAGATTAAGGTTCCAACATGAACCGGGCATGAAGATGGCCGCATTGCTGCGGCCATCTGGTATGACATCAGGCGATTGCCCGGAGCTTACGCGGCCTTTTCGGCGTCCGCGACCACAGTCGGCTTTGAACGGAAGTTCAGCCGGTCCGAACCCGCCGTCACCTTCACGGTCGAGCCGTCAAGAATCTCGCCGCCGAGGATTTTTTCAGCGAGCGGGTCCTGCAACTCCTTTTGCATTGTACGCTTGAGAGGCCGAGCACCATAAGCTGGATCGTAACCCTTACTTGCCAACCAATCGATCGCCTCGGCATCGAGTTCGAGCTGGATCTTGCGGTCGGCAAGAAGCGTCTCCAACCGCTTGAGCTGGATCTCGACGATCCGGTCCATATCGTTGCGGCGGAGCCGGTGGAACAGCACTATCTCGTCGATTCGGTTGTAGAACTCGGGCTTCACGTTCGACTTTACTATCTCGAGCACCTGGTCGCGTACTGCCTCAACCTCCTCGTTCTCACCAAGATTGACGAGCAATTCCGCACCAAGATTCGAGGTCATGATGATCAGCGTGTTGCGGAAATCGACCGTGCGCCCCTGACCGTCAGTCAAGCGACCGTCGTCCAGAACCTGCAACAGCACGTTGAAGACATCCGGATGCGCCTTCTCGATCTCGTCGAACAGCACGACCTGATAGGGACGGCGGCGGACGGCTTCGGTCAGCGTGCCGCCTTCCTCGTAGCCAACATAACCGGGAGGAGCGCCGACGAGCCGGGCCACGGAGTGTTTCTCCATGAACTCGGACATGTCGATGCGCACCATTGCGGTTTCGTCGTCGAACAGGAACGACGCCAACGCTTTGGTCAGCTCGGTCTTGCCGACGCCGGTAGGTCCAAGGAACATGAATGAGCCGATGGGCCGGTTCGGATCCTGCAGGCCGGCACGCGCACGGCGAACCGCCTTGGAAACGGCTTGCACCGCCTCGCCCTGGCCGACGACACGCTTGCCGATCTCGTCTTCCATGCGCATGAGCTTGTCGCGTTCGCCTTCCAGCATCTTGTCCACTGGAATGCCGGTCCAACGCGATACGATATGGGCGACGTGGTCGGGCGTGACCACTTCCTCGACCATGCCGCCACCCTGGCCGTCGCGAGCCTCGGCTTGCGTCAGCTGCTTTTCCAGTTCCGGAATTCGGCCATAGGCAAGCTCGCCGGCGCGTTGGAACTCGCCCTTGCGCTGGGCAATCGCCAGTTCGTTACGAGCTTCGTCCAGTTCCTTCTTGAGGTCCGCGGCAAGGCCGAGCTTCTGTTTCTCCGATTGCCACTTGGAAGTCAGCGCGGTCGATTCTTCCTCAAGGCCGGCCAGTTCCTTTTCGAGCCGTACAAGTCGGTCCTTCGAGGCCTCATCCTTTTCGACCTTCAATGCCTCACGTTCGATCTTGAGCTGCATGATGCGGCGGTCGATCTCATCCAGCGATTCCGGCTTGGAATCGACTTGCATGCGCA
The DNA here is from genome assembly GCA_001897075.1 of Mesorhizobium sp. 61-13. Taxonomy (GTDB): domain Bacteria; phylum Pseudomonadota; class Alphaproteobacteria; order Rhizobiales; family Rhizobiaceae; genus Mesorhizobium. The sequence continues at coordinate 1,975 of MKRZ01000149.1, forward strand.
GCCGCGACGCCGCCTCGTCAACGAGGTCGATGGCCTTGTCGGGCAAGAACCGGTCGGCGATGTAGCGGTTCGAAAGCGTGGCGGCCGACACAAGCGCCGAATCGGAGATGCGCACCTTGTGGTGCTGCTCATACTTCTCCTTCAGTCCACGAAGAATCGACACCGTGTCTTCGACAGTCGGCTCATCGACGAACACAGGCTGGAAGCGGCGAGCCAGCGCCGGATCCTTTTCGACATGCTTGCGGTATTCGTCGAGCGTGGTCGCGCCAACGCAGTGCAGTTCGCCGCGCGCCAAAGCTGGCTTCAGCAGGTTCGACGCATCCATCGCGCCATCAGCCTTGCCGGCACCTACCAGCGTGTGCATCTCGTCGATGAACAGGATGATGCCGCCGGCCGCGGACGTGACTTCGGAAAGCACGGACTTCAGCCGTTCCTCGAACTCGCCGCGATACTTCGCGCCGGCAATCAACGCGCCCATGTCGAGCGCCATCAACTGCTTGTCCTTGAGTGATTCCGGCACGTCGCCATTGACGATCCGCAGCGCCAGCCCCTCGGCAATCGCCGTCTTGCCGACACCGGGCTCGCCGATGAGAACCGGGTTGTTCTTGGTGCGCCGCGACAGGACCTGAATGGTACGGCGGATTTCATCGTCACGGCCGATGACCGGGTCGAGCTTGCCGGCGCGAGCGTCGGCGGTGAGGTCGCGCGCATATTTCTTCAACGCATCGTAGCTCTGCTCAGCGCTCGCCGAATCAGCGGTGCGACCCTTGCGCATATCGTTGATGACCTGATTGAGCGCCTGCGGCGTCACGCCGGCCTTCGTCAGGATATCCGCCGTCTTGGCCGACTTCTCCATCGCCAGCGCCTGCAAAAGGCGCTCGACCGTCACGAAACTGTCGCCAGCCTTCTTGGCCAACTCCTCAGCGGTCGAGAAAACCTTGGCGAGAGGCTGCGCCAGATAAAGCTGGCCGTTGCCACCTTCCACCTTCGGCATGGAATCGAGCGCTGCATCGACGCTGACTTCAACATCGCGCGCACGCCCACCTGCCCGCTCGATCAGGGACGCGGCGAAGCCCTCGTCATCGTCAATCAGCGCCTTGAGGATATGTTCGGGGGTGAATTGCTGGTGGTTGCGGTTGAGCGCGTACTGCTGCGCCGACTGTATGAAGCCGCGCACGCGCTCTGAATACTTTTCAAGATTCATGTCTGTCTCCTTCCATCACCGGCCCGCTCTGCGGCACCGGATCAGATTGCGGTGACGAACCCGCCCGTTGGGCCGAGTCCAGTTCTCGACTGATATGGTACACGAACCGCGCCGCCTCAAGAAGCCGAAGGGCCGGCGATATTAAAATCTCGCCCTCGGCGTCAATGAAGCCTGCAAAGAAAAACGGCG
>MKRZ01000149.1:3388-16802 GCA_001897075.1 Mesorhizobium sp. 61-13
TGTTCATCCTGCGAAAAAATCAGGATTCGGAAACGACCGCCTCAGGTTCAGCAGCGCCACCGGCAGCATCGTCTGCGCTGACGCGCGGACGGCGAGGCCGGCGCGGACGGCGCGGCGCGGCTTCTTCGGCGGGATTGGCTTCATTGAGTTCAGCCCGGGCAGCCAACGCTGCCGGCCCGAGGTTCTCGACCACAGCCGCCTCGACGGGCTGGGGCTCTTCGCTCGGAGCCGCTTCGGACTGGGCTACGTTCTGCGCGTTGTCCTGGTCATTGCGCTGGCGAAATTCGCCGCGCTGGCCATTCTGGTTGTATCCGCCCGGCCGGCGCTCGCGGTTACGTCCGCCGCCATTTTCGCGATTGTCGCGGTTGCCGCGATTTTCACCAGCGCTCTCGGAGTTGAGCGCGACCTCTGCCGGAGTGCCTTCGATGACAGGCTGGGGACCCGAACCGTTATTGGCCGAAACCTGATTTTCGTTGCCGTTCAGGTTACCGTCGAAATCATCGCGATCATCCTCGCCGTCATCGTCGAACTCGTCGCGGTTTTGCTGGACCTGCTGGATCGGCATCTGCGCCTGGGCGGCTGCAATGATGCGGTTGTAGTGTTCTGCGTGCTGCAGGTAGTTCTCAGCCATGACCCTGTCGCCGGAGCTCATCGCATCACGGGCAAGAGCGGCATATTTCTCGGCGATCTGTTGGGCGGAACCGCGGATTTTGACGTCTGGGCCGTTGCTCTCGTAGTTGCGGCTGAGAGGGTTGGGGCCCTTGCGATTGTTGTTGTTATTGTTGTTGTTGCCGCCGCCATTGTTGTTGCGACCGCGCATGCGTCTGTTCTGCTGTTGTGGCCTCATCAGACTCTCTTCAGTTTGAATATCTTGAAAAATCCATTGCGAAAGGCGGCGCTCATGCAGCCAGCCGTTTCGTCACCCCACCGGTGTTCGCCCGCATCGATTGCGTTGGCGCCACGTGCCACCCTGTCCTGGTCACATAACACTTGCCGGATGATTCCCGCACGAAGCTCAAGCGTCACTTGCGCAAGAGGGCAGCTATTTCCAAGGAAACCGAATCGCTAGGAGCACTGCCTGCTTCGTCTCATCCGGTTGCGGCGACCCTATATATATTCCCAAAGCTTGCCAAGCGTTATTTCGTCGCGGACGATCAGCCTTTTTGCGGATAGGTAAACACAACCACACGGTCATTTCCGGCCAGGTCCGCCAGTGCATTGACCAAGGAAAAACCGGCGTTTTCGAACAGCTGGGTAACCTCGAGTTTCTGCGTATTGCCGATCTCGACGGCAATGATGCCATCCGGCTCCAAATGGTCAGCGCCATGCTTCGCAATGATGCGGTAGGCGTCGAGTCCGTCCGACCCGCCATCCAGTGCGCGAAGCGGATCGAAGGTGCGAACTTCCGTCTGCAAGGTTTCGATTTCGTCAGTGCTAATATAGGGAGGGTTTGAGGCGATTACATGGTATCGCCCCGAGATTCCTCCAAACCAGTCGGACCTTGTTGCAGTGAACCGGCCCGAAAAGCCGAGCGCGTTGGCGTTGGCCTGCGCGGTCGCCAGCGCATCTTCGGAGATGTCGACCCCGGTCGCTTCGGCCTGCTGCTCGGCGCTCAACAGCGCCAGCGCAATCGCCCCCGTGCCTGTTCCCAGATCGAGAATCCGACAGTTGCCGTCGCGCGACACCGCGGCCTTCACGAACGGCAGCAATGCGTCGACCAGAGTTTCGGTATCCGGCCGCGGTTCCAGCGTCTCGGATGACAACGCCAGGCGCAGACCATAGAACTCGCGAAATCCAAGGATGCGGTGAACCGGCTCGCCCGCAATCCGCCGCTCCAGCGCCTGATCGATCGCCACAACGGCATTGGCAGCAACACTGCGCTCGGGATCGACAATCGCATCGGTACGCGACGTGCCGGAAAAATGCTCGACCAGAAGCCGCGCATCCAATCCGGCGTCTTCTATACCCCCGGCTGCAAGGCGCGCCCGGGCCGCCCGGTGAACAGCCGCCAATGTCGCCGCGCTATTTTCTGGCAAAAACAGCGTCAGCCCTCTGAAATATCGGCAAGCAGTTTCGACTGGTGGTCGGCAATCAAGGCGCCGACGATTTCGTCGAGCTCGCCCATCATCACCCGGTCGAGCTTGTAGAGCGTCAGGTTGATGCGGTGGTCGGTCACCCGCCCTTGCGGGAAATTATAGGTGCGGATGCGCTCCGAACGATCGCCCGATCCAACCTGCGCCTTGCGTGATTCGGAGCGTTCCTCATCGGCCCGGCTGCGCTCCAGGTCATAAAGGCGCGCACGCAATATCTGCATGGCCCGCGCCCGGTTCTGGTGTTGCGACTTCTCCGCCTGCACAACCATGATGCCGGTCGGCAAATGGGTTATGCGCACGGCAGAGTCGGTCGTGTTGACGTGCTGTCCGCCCGATCCCGATGCGCGCATCGTGTCGATGCGGATATCCTCGGGGCGAATCTCGATGTCCACTTCTTCCGCTTCCGGCAGCACCGCAACGGTTGCGGCCGAGGTGTGGATACGGCCTTGCGCCTCCGTCTCGGGAACGCGCTGCACCCTGTGTGCGCCGGACTCGAACTTCAGATGGGCAAACACGCCCTTGCCGGAGACTGCGGCGAAAATTTCCTTGTAGCCGCCAACCTCGCCCTCGCTGGCCGAGACCGTTTCGAAACGCCAGCCTCTGGATGCGGCATAGCGCTCATACATGCGATAAAGGTCGCCGGCGAAAAGCGCGGCTTCGTCGCCGCCGGTGCCGGCACGGATTTCGAGGATGGCGTTGCGGTCGTCGGCAGCGTCCTTGGGCAGCAGCAGGATCTGGATATCCTTCTGCAAAGTCTCGATGCGCTCCTTGACGCTTGGCAGATCGGCTTCCGCCAATTCCCGCATCTCCGCGTCCGTCGCCTTGTCCGCCAGCATGGCGGAGAGGTCGGCTTCTTCCTGTTCGGCAGCCCGCAATTCCCGGATCTTGGCGACAAGGTCCTGAATGTCGGCATATTCCGACGCCATTTTCACATAGGCGTCAGCCGCCGGGCCGGCAGCCATCTGCGCCTCAAGCATCTCCAGGCGCTTGACGACCTGGTCCATGCGGTCACGGGGTAGATTGGTCATGGCTTTGACATTTCGGCCGGATTCACGTCAGGGCGAGTCGAAAATTGCGAGTTTCGAGACCCGGAGCGGAATGTACATTTTGGGTACATGAGCACCGGAAGCGCAGAAAGTCGCGATTTGCAGGCCGCCATCACGTGAATCTCAAAGGGGGATGGAGCGGTCGTCAGCGAAGGCCTGCAACAGCGCCCGCATTGGAATGCCGTTTGCCGGTGCCGACAAATTGTCCTCGAAGAAGGCTTCCAGCTCGGTGATCGGCAATTCGCACAACATCGCCTTCACCGGGCCGACCGATGCCGGCGACATCGAGATCGAGCGGAAACCGAGGCCGAGCAGCGCCATGGCAGAGATCGGCTTGCCGGCCAGTTCGCCACATAGCGTCACCGAAGTATGGTTGCGCCGGCCGGCATCCGCGATCTGCTTCAAGACACGCAGGAACGGCACCGAGAGCGGGTCGAACCGATCCGAAACCTGCGTATTGCCGCGATCGACCGCCATGACGAACTGGAACAGGTCGTTGGAGCCGACCGAAACGAAATCGACCGCCTTCATCAACTCGTCGAGTTGGAACAGCAGCGACGGCACCTCCAGCATGGCGCCGAGTTTCAGGCTGGTCGGCAGAAGATGGGCGAAGCGCGACAGGTGCCGCACTTCCCGGTCGATGATCTCGCGCGCCTGCACGATCTCCCCGAGTTCGGTGACCATCGGCAGCATCACTTTCAGTTCGCGACCGCCGGCGGCCTTGAGAAGCGCGCGGATCTGCGTCCTGAGCAGTCCCGGGCGATCAAGCGTCAGCCGGATCGCCCGCCAGCCAAGTGCGGGATTTTCCTCCTGCGCCGTGTTCTTGAAATAGGGCAGCACCTTGTCGCCGCCGATGTCGATGGTGCGGAAGGTGACCGGCTTGCCGCGCGCGGCATCGAGCACGTCGCGATAAAGTTCTTCTTGGGCTTCGGCACGCGGGAAGGTCGAAGCCACCATGAATTGCAGTTCGGTCCTGAACAGACCGATGCCGCTCGCACCCGATTCGACCAGTTGCGGCAGGTCGACCATCAGGCCAGCATTCATCAGGAGATCGACCGGAACGCCGTCCGCGGAAACGGAAGGCTTGTTGCGCAGTTCCCGGTAGAGTTCCTGCCGGCGTGCCCGGAACCGTACCTTTTCGGCATATGCCGCCTCAAGGTCGGGCTGCGGCCGAAGATGCGCGGCACCTTCCTCGCCGTCGACGATGATGGCATCGCCGTTTTCGGCCATGGAGACGGCGCCCTTGACCTGGCCTGCCACGGGAATGCCCATGGCGCGCGCTACGATCACCACGTGGCTGGTCGCAGCCCCGTCCTCCAGCACCAGGCCGCGCAGCTTGTCGCGCGGGTAGTCGAGCAGTTCAGCCGCGCCCATCGACCGGGCCACGATGATGGCGTCCTTCGGCAACGACGCCGCGACATCGTCCGGTCCGCGCCCCATCAACTGACGCAGCAGCCGGTTGGCGAGATCGTCGAAATCGCTCATCCGCTCGCGCAGGTAGGGGTCGGTCATGTGGATCATGCGGGCGCGCATGTCGCTTTGCACTTTTTCCACCGCCGCCTCGGCGGTCAGGCCGTTGCGGATCGCCTCTTCCAGCCGGCGCACCCAGCCGCGATCGTTGGCGAACATGCGATAGGCTTCCAGCACCTCGCGATGCTCGCCCTCGAAGGCCACGTCGCGGCGCTCCAGCATGTCGTCGATGGAAAGCCTGAGCGACCCGAGCGCTGCCGCAAGACGGCGCACCTCATCTTCGCTGTCTTCGTTGAACAGGTTGGTGACGACGATGCGCGGCTCGTGCAGCACCACATGGCCAAGGCCGATGCCGTCATTGAACGAAACGCCCCCGAAACTGGCCGGCCGCTTCAAGTCAAGCTCCAGCCCGGGCCGCGTCAGCCGGGCAAGATCGCCCGTGGCGATCATCTCGGCGATCACCATTGCGGTGGTTTCCAGCGCCTCGACCTCGTCGTCGCGATAGGTCCGCATGGTCTTGTTCTGGACGACCAGAACGCCAAGGGTGCGGCCAGCCCTCAGCACCGGAACGCCGAGGAAGGAGCTGTAAATCTCTTCGCCTGTTTCCGGCAGGTAGGCGAAGGCCGGATGCTCCTGCGCGTTGGACAGGTTGAGCGAACGGGCGCTCGCCGCAATTGTGCCGACCAGGCCTTGGCCCAGACGCAACTGCGCAAGGTGGACCGCGTTGGGGTTAAGACCCTCGGTAGCGTAGAGTTCGAGTACGGAATCGGCGCGCAGCACATAGAGCGAGCAGACTTCGGCGACCATATTCGCGGCGATGTCGCGGACAATCCGGTCAAGCCGCTCCTGCGGCTCGAGCGGCTCTTGCATGAGCTCGCGGAGCCGTTTCAGCAAAACGCGTGGGCCGACGGCCGTTTCACGCATCGCGGCACATTCTCCAATGACATCCAGCCAGCGGGCTCCCCTGCCCGCCGGTAGTCAACGCAACAACAGACTCTAACGCCCTTATTGCTTATCTAGACCGTATACGGAATGGAGCGTGCGAACTGCAAGCTCTGTATAAGGTCCGTCGATCAGGATTGAGATCTTGATCTCCGATGTCGTGATGGCGCGGATGTTGATCGACTTCTCCGACAGCGCCTTGAACGCGGTCGCCGCAACGCCGGTATGGCTTCTCATGCCGATGCCGATGACCGACACTTTCGACATGCCGTCATCATGCTGGACAGCATCGAAACCGACTGTTTCCTTGACCTTTTCCAGAACCGTGAGCGCCTTGCCGACGTCTCCCGACGGTACCGTAAAGGTCATGTCGGTCGATTTACCGTCCTCTGAGATGTTCTGGACGATCATGTCCACATTGATGCCGGCATCCGCCAGCGGGCCAAAAATCCCGGCGGCGACGCCCGGCCGATCGGCGACGCGGCGCAACGAAATCTGTGCTTCGTCCTTGGCGTAGGCAATTCCTGTGACGACCTGCTGTTCCACGATTTCATCCTCGTCGCAAATAAGCGTTCCAGGCGGATTGATCAGATCCCCCATACCGGGTGCGTCCGGATCGTCGAAAGACGAGCGCACGAAGGTGCGCACCTTATGCACCATGGCCAGTTCGACAGAGCGAACCTGTAGCACCTTGGCGCCAAGCGAAGCCATTTCGAGCATTTCCTCGAAGGAGATCTTGGCCAGCCGGCGCGCCTTAGGCTCGATACGCGGGTCCGTCGTGTAGACGCCGTCGACATCGGTATAGATATCACAACGATCCGCTTTGACCGCAGCAGCGATCGCGACCGCGCTGGTATCGGAACCGCCACGACCGAGCGTTGCGATGCGGTTGTCCGGGCCAAGACCCTGGAAGCCGGCCACGACCGCAACCTGCCCCTCGCCGAAGCGCTTGATCAGGAAAGAGCCGTCGATATCGGTGATGCGGGCAGCGCCATGCGCATTATCGGTCCGGATCGGAATTTGCCAGCCGAGCCACGAGCGGGCATGCACGCCCATATTCTGCAAGGTGATGGCCAGAAGTCCAGCCGTGACCTGCTCGCCCGATGCGACCACGGCGTCATATTCGCGCGCATCGTGCATGGGCGAAGCTTCACGCGTCCAGGCAACCAGTTCATTGGTCTTGCCTGCCATCGCCGAAACCACCACGGCAACTTCGTGTCCGGCATCGACCTCGCGTTTGACATGACGCGCGACATTGCGGATGCGGGCGATGTCGGCGACCGAAGTCCCGCCGAATTTCATCACGATACGCGCCATGGGAGCGGAATGCCTTTGGATGCCGGGCCGAACGGCCCGAAATGATTGGTTTTGAGCGCCTGCTAAATGCAAACCCCGATGCGCGGCCTCCTTAGCCAAAACAACCCCTGTGTGCAAGCGACAGGAGACCGCGCCTCGGCCCTGAAAAATTGTCGCCTTGACATTCGCCCGCTCACGCCCGACTTCCTATGGCTCCCACGGAGACCAGGACATGCCCGACACCCGACGATCGACCATCGATGCCGGTGAAGTAGAGCGCTTTTCGGCGCTTGCCGCCGAATGGTGGAACCCGAACGGCAAATTCCGCCCATTGCACAAATTCAATCCCGTACGGCTCGCTTATATCCGCGATCAGGTTGCCCAGCGTTTCGGCCGCGACCCGCGCGAGGCAAGGCCGTTTGACGGCTTGCGCATCCTCGACATCGGCTGCGGCGGCGGGCTATTGTGCGAACCGATGGCAAGGCTCGGCGCCGAAGTGGTCGGCGCTGACGCCTCTGCGACCAACATCGAAGTTGCAAGGCTGCACGCAGCCGAATCCGGCGTCGATGTCGACTATCGCGCAACGACTGCGGAAGAACTTGCCGATGCAGGCGAGAAATTCGATGTCGTGCTCAACATGGAAGTGGTCGAGCACGTGGCCGACGTCGATCTTTTCGTCTCCAAATGCGGCGAAATGGTCAAGCCCGGCGGCATCATGTTCGTCGCCACCATCAACCGTACGCTCAAGGCACTCGGCCTCGCCATCATCGGCGCGGAATATGTGCTGCGCTGGCTGCCGCGCGGCACCCACCAATTCGGCAAGCTCGTGCGTCCCGAGGAACTGGAAAAGGCGCTGACCAACGCCAGTCTTGCGATTACCGACCGCACCGGCGTCATCTACAATCCGCTTGCGGACCGCTGGCAGCGCTCCAAGGACATGGACGTCAACTACATGGTTCTGGCCGAGAAAGCGGCTGCGTAGCGCTTACTCCAGGCTTTTCTCCTGGCCCTGCGCCTTGGTGGTGACGACTACTCCCGCAGCGATCACCACCGCTCCCACCCAGGTCAGCCACTGATAGTGCTCGCCGAGGAAGATAAGTCCGGAAAAAAGGCCAATTGCAGCAGCGACATAGCCGATCTGACTGAGATAGACGGGACCTCCGACGGCCTGCAGCCGGAAGAAGAAGACGAACATCGTCGAGGCTGAAACGACTTGCGCGGCGACGACTACCGGAACCGCAGCCAGCGGGGCAAATGCAGCGCCGCCCCGCAGGACGAGGATCGCGACGAGCAACATGACGGCAGCCGTAAGATGGCTGCCGACGGCAAGCTCGATCGGGCCGGTATCGCCGGGCCAGTCCCAGGTTCTGTAGATATTTCCGACCGCCAGGCTGACCGGGATCAGCAGTCCCGCTACGACCCATACGGGATCAGCCGGCTGGCCTGCCTCGCCGCGCGTCGCCGCCACCATGACCGCGCCCGCAAAGCCAATGATGATTCCGACAATTCCCAGCAGATTGGGACGTCTCACGCCCAGCAGGATCGAGAACACCAGTGTGATAATGGGCGACAGGGTGAACATGATGCCGGTATATCCCGCCCCCAGATGGCTGATGGCCGAGAACATCAACAGATTGGGTATTGCATAGGATACGGTTGCGGTGACCGTAAAATAGCGCAGCTTGTGCCCGCTAAGCCTGATCGGCTTGCCGCTGAGCAGCAGCGAACACAGAAGAACGCTTCCCGCTCCAGCGGAAATCACGAAGGCCCAGACAATGCCCTCGACGCCTGCATCGGTCGCTGTCTTGCCGAACGGAAGCGCCAGGCCGAGCAAGGCACCGGTAATGACCAGCAAACCGAGTGCCGAATCCCAGATGGATTTCATGATTGCTCCGCCATTTCCGGCGCGTACTAGGCAGGAAACGCATCGCAACGCGAATGCGCCAGCATCGGTAAAAGCAGGGGGTCAGTTCTGGTCTTCGGGGAAGACAGGCACCGGCATGAAATCGACGCCGTCTTCCGCAAGGCTCTTGGCTTCCTCGAGCGTCGCCTCGCCATAGATGCCGCGCTGATCGGCCTCGCCAAAGTGAATCTTGCGGGCTTCCTCGGCGAACTTGTCTCCGACATAGTCGGCATTGGAGCGGATCTTTTCGGCGATGGCCTTCATCTGCGTCATCATTCGGCGTTGTTCCTCGCCCATCGCAAGGGCGACCTTCTCCTGCTTGCGCGCCGTCGAGACGGCAGGCGCCATCAGCGCTTTCTCGACCTTGCGCGAACCACAGGACGGGCAATCGACGAAACCGCGCTTCTTTTGCGTTTCAAAATCGTCGCTCGAACGGAACCAGGCTTCGAACTCGTGCTCGCTGTCGCAGATCAGGGAAAAGCGGATCAAGAAGCCGCTCCCCTCAGCTTCAAGTCGCTGTCTGGGGCACGCACGGAAAACTCGCGTGCATTCTTGAGGTTGGGGATCTTGCGCCGCGCCGCAGCCGATTGCGAGGAATCGATTTCAGCAACGATCACGCCCGGCTCGTCATGATTGGCCTCGGCAAGGACCCGGCCCCAAGGGTCGATGATCAACGAATGACCGTAGGTCTCGCGGCCATCCTCATGCAACCCACCCTGTGCGGCAGCAATCACGAATGCGCCGTTTTCGATGGCCCGGGCGCGCAACAAGACATGCCAATGGGCTTCGCCCGTCTGCCGCGTGAAAGCCGCGGGTACCGTCAGGATTTCGGCGCCGGCGAGCGCTTCAGACCTGAAAAGCTGCGGAAAGCGCAGGTCGTAGCACACCGCAAAGCCGAGCTTAGCGCCGTTCACCTCAGAAACGACGGCGTTCGTGCCCGGTTCGTAGGCGGCCGATTCGCGCCAGGTCTCGCCATTGTCGAGATCGACGTCGAACATGTGGATCTTGTCATAAGAAGCCAGCGTCTTGCCTTCCGGCGAGAACAACAGTGCACGATTGGCGATCTTGCCGTCAGCGCGCAAAATCGCGGTCGAACCGATATGCAGGAAGATGCCTAGCTCATTGGCCAAGCGCTTTGCGGTCGACACCACCAGGTCGCGATCCTCGGACACGAAAGAGGCCGCACGCGCTTCCTTGTCGCGCAAAAGAGCGCCGGTCATTTCAGGCGTCTGGATATAGGTTGCGCCCTGCCCGGCCGCATCGCGGATGAGCCGCTCCATATCTGCCGCGTTACGCTCAACACTTGTTCCAGAACGCATCTGGACAGCGGCAGCCCTGAAAACACTCATGATCCTACCTCAAGCAAACGTACCGTTGGCGAGCAGTGTATCAAGTCTGCCCTCAGCTTCCAACGAGTGTAGATCGTCGCATCCGCCAATATGGGTCGATCCAATGAATATCTGCGGGAAGGTCGTGCGGCCATTGGCGCGCGAAATCATTTCACGGCGCAATTCGGGCGAAAACGATGCGTCATGCTCTGTATAGGCAACGCCCTTCTTCTCAAGAAGCCGCTTGGCTGCCGAGCAGTAGCCACACATTGCACGCGTATAAATTGTCACGTCGACCATGGGTCAACAATCCTGTCATTGTTACAAGGCTTATATAAGCGTTGTTTCGTCGGCTCGAAAGTCCCCGGGAAGAACGCGCGCAAAAGTGAGAACGTCGACGGCCGCCGCACCGCCCTTCCTCAGCGCCTTGGTCGCAGCGCCAACCGTCGCGCCAGTCGTGTAGACATCGTCGATCAAAAGGACGCGCCGTCCGGCAATGGCGATTTCGCGCTCCGGCGGCACGCTAAAGGCGCCACGCACGTTGTCTTCGCGTTCCTTCCGTTCAAGCCCGACCTGCTGCCGTGTCAGCTTCACGCGTTTCAACGCGTCAGGCACAAGCGGTACGCCGCTCTGCCTTGAGAGGGCCCGGCCAAGCTCCGCCGACTGGTTGAACTTGCGCTTGAAGAAGCGCCGCCAATGCAGCGGCACCGGAACGATCAGGTCGGCCTCGGAAACAAGTTCGCCGCCCGTTCGCATCATCCACTTGGCCATCCAGGGCGCGAGATCCGTACGGTCACGATATTTGAGGCCTTGCACCATCTCGCGCGCAACGCCGCCATAGATGACCGAGGCGCGTGCGCGCTCGAAAGGAGGCGGGTCGGCAATCGCTTCGGCTGAAAGAAATCCCTCCCCCATCTCGTGCAGGAAAGGTGTGCCCATTACCGGACACCAGGGCCGCTCCAGAAATCTCAGCCTGGACCAGCACTGGCCGCAAAGCACGCCGGGCTCAAGAACATGCCTGCGGCATCCGGCACAGATTGGCGGGAATAGAATGCGCACCGGCCAGTTCAGAACCGTGTGAGCAAAACTCTTGATCTCCGCCATAGGATCGGCCATGCGACTTCTGTACCGGCTCACCCTACAGCAGAAGCCGCTTGAATCGAGACATTTTCGTGCAGACGATCTTTGACACTGAGCTATGGCTGGCGCGCAAACGGCGAGCCCTCGCAACCCCGGTGTCCGGCGCAGACTTCCTCGTCAAGCGTGCCGCCGAAGACCTCGCCGACCGCCTCGCCGCAGTACAACGCCAGTTCGACAAGAGCGCAGCGCTGTTTTGCCAAACATCTGCGGGTGCCCGGGTCCTGGCCGAAAGCGCTAAAGTCGCCGAAATCGTTCGCTTGGAGGCCGATCCTGCCTTCCTGTCAGGCGAATCCAACCAGACGGAAGTGGTCGCTACGCCCGAGACCGTGCCGTTCGAGCCGGCAAGTCTCGACCTCGCCGTTTCCCTGTTGTCGATGCAGGCAATGAACGACATACCGGGCTTCATCATCCAGCTTCGTCGCGCACTGAAACCCGACGGGCTGTTCCTCGGCGCAATGGCCGGTGCCGGCACGCTCGCCGAATTGCGCGAGAGCCTGCTCGCAGCCGAAAGTGAACTCTACGGCGGCATCAGCCCAAGGGTCAGCCCATTCGTAGACGTGCGCGATGCCGGCGCATTGCTGCAGAGAGCAGGCTTGGCGCTGCCTGTTGCAGACATCGAAACGGTGACGGTGCGCTATGATAATCTGTTTGCGCTTTTGGCCGACCTTCGCGCCATGGGAGAGACCAGCGTGCTCAGCGACCGTTCTAGGCGACCCGGAACGCGCCGCCTCTTTGCACGCACCGCCGAAATCTATGCCGAACGCTTTTCCGATCCGGATGGACGGATCAGGGCCACTTTCGCGATAGTCTGGCTGTCAGGCTGGGCACCGGCCCCGTCGCAGCAGAAGCCGCTCAAACCGGGCTCGGCAAAGATGTCGCTGGCGAAGGCGTTGGAGAACCCGGGAAAACTGAAAGGTTGATGCCGTCTCCCGAAAGCGGGGCCTGGATTCAGGACAAAAGACGGCATGGAATTAGGAAGCTGGAGTGTGGCTTGGCTCTGAAAGGTCGAGAAGCGATTTAGCGAAATGCGTCGGCAAGCCTGCTGTTGTTGCCATTCCAGAGTTCGCCCAAAGCGTCGGCGGCATTGCCAACACCAGCGACGATAGCCACCGCAATAAGCGCCGCAATCAGGCCATACTCGATCGCCGTCGCGCCGGTCTCGTCTTTCAGGAACCTCTGAAGAATTCGTGCCATAGCTGTCGATCCTCGTTGAACCGAATCTATCATCCAGCCATTAAGAAAGGTTAACGCAACACCCTTAACGTCCGGTGAAACACCAGCATAAAAATAATGTGCAGTATCGCGGCTGCAAAAACTGCGGAAAATCAGCAGTCGCCGCTGCGAGCCCCACTCTCGCGGATGATGCAAACCGCGTTCGGCGATGTCTGCAGTATGCTGCGCCTGACAGTGTAGGTGTTGGCTCCTATCGAGCCCGTGCTCATGAGGTCGAGGCCGCCATATCTCGATCCGACAACCTGCTGGCGGTTTTGGTCAGCCAGATATGGCGCCGCGAAAAGGGCAAGTGCGATGGCAGCCGATCCAAAAAGCAGGGTAACCCGCAGCAGGCCCATGCCGGCCTTGGCAACGCGAACGCTGCGGTCGGGGCGGTCCAAGTTCCAATCGCTGTCGAACTTCATGTGAGACTTCCCGGAAATGCCGTTGCGCGGCCGATTCTGGCTTCGCTCAATTTTTCACGGCAAGATAAATCTTCCATTAACGCTCGCGGGAGACGGCATTCCCGAAGCGGCACAACTCACAGGAGATCGATCAGGAAGGGGATGAGCGGCGCGTCGGCCGGCGGCATCGGATAATCGCGCAATTGGCGCGGCTTCACCCATTTAAGCGCCTGGGCTTCGTGAGGCTGCGGAATCCCCGTAAAGCGCCGGCACACGTAGAGCGGCATCAAGAGGTGAAAATCATCATAGCTGTGGCTGGCGAAGGTGAGAGGCGCAAGACAGTCCACCTTGGTCTCGATGCCCAATTCTTCGCGCAGTTCGCGGATCAGGCATTGCTCCGGCGTTTCTCCCGGCTCGACCTTGCCGCCGGGAAACTCCCATAATCCGCCAAGTTGCTTGCCCTCGGGGCGTTGCGCGATCAGCACGCGCCCATCTGTGTCGATGAGAGCGCAGGCGGTGACCAGAAGCAGGCGTTTTCCCGCATTTTCAGGGGTAGTCATGATCCGGGTGGCCGCCTGTA
>MKRZ01000150.1 GCA_001897075.1 Mesorhizobium sp. 61-13
CTCGAGAGCGAGGTGAGGTGCGAACGCGTGATCTTTCGGACATTGGTGTGCCCCGCTGTTACCTGACCCGGATGTGTGACGAGGGCCTGCTTATCAAAGTTGGCTATGGCCGCTACCGTGTAGCCAAACCTGAGGCGGCTTGAGAGTGGTACGCACCGAATTTAGAGCATGTAGCCGATATCTGAGGCGCCGGTGGGATAGGCAAACATCGTCCTCTTCAGATTGTCGGCCGTCAGGTCGTGGCGGATCGCCAGGGCAAACAGGTTGATCACTTCATCGGCGTGCGGTCCGACAAGATGAGCGCCGACAATGCGCCCGGTGCCGTCCTCGACCATCACCTTGAAGCCATAGGTCTTCTCTGCGGCTTGGCGGGCTGTAAACCAGTCGGACGCTTTCTGGGACTTCGTTTGGAACTTCAGGCCCTGCTGATGTGCTTGGTGCTCACTCAATCCGACAGCGGCGATCGGCGGGACCGTGAAGGCTACGCTCGGCACGCCGCGATAGTCGGGTCTATGCCGATTGCCCTCCAGAAGATTAGCGGCGACAACCTTGGCGTCGTGGCTGGAAACAGGAGTGAGCGGCGGCCCCTTCTGCGCCGCATCGCCGGCGGCGTACACGGCCGGGTTAGAGACGCTCTGCAGGTGCTCATTCAGCTTGAGCCGGCAGGTCTCGGTGGCGATGCCGCCGGCCTCGAGATCTAGCTCGTCCAGCGCGGGCGCCCGGCCGGCCGAATGGACAACGAGGTCGGCCTCAAAGGTCGCGTCTCTACCTTCTGACGAGGCGCGGACGACAAAGCCCGCACCCTTCTTCTCGATCTCCTGTACAGTGGTCCGCAGGCGCACATCCACCCCGATTTCACGAAATTTGTCCATGAGCCAGCCGACAAGATCCGGATCAAAGTGCGTGAGCATCCGCTCGCCACGCTGGAGGATTGTTACTTGCGCGCCCGCGCGCGCGGCGATGTGGGAGAATTCCGACGCTATATAGCCGCCGCCGACCAGCACGATGCGGCGGGGCAGCCGCTCCATCGCCAGGAAGTCTTCGTTGGTGGCGAAGTACTCTTCACCCGGAATCCCCAGCTTTATCGGCTCGGCACCGGCAGCGATCAGAACGTGCCGGGCTTCAAGGCTCTCGGCGTCCACTGTCAGGCTGTTCCGGCCTGTAAAGCGCGCGTGTCCGTGATACGTATTGATGCCTTTTTCATCGTAACGGTGTTCGTGGCTTTCAGGAATCGGATCGGTGAAGGTGCGCTTGAAGGCTATCAGTTCGGGCCAGTCGATGTGGACGTCGCCAGCAACGCCGTTGCCCCTCATGCGCCGGGCATGGTCGAGGGCGGAGGCGCCGCCGACAAGCATCTTTTTCGGGTCGCAGCCGCGCAGGGCGCAGGTGCCGCCGAAGGGTCTGTGGTCAATCACTGCCACGCTCCAGCCGGCGGCGCGTACGCGCATCGCGGCGACCATGGCCGCGGTTCCGGTCCCTATGACGACAAGGTCGTATCGGTTCGCCACTCGTCTCTCCTAACTTGTTCGTCACTATCGTTTTCGTATGTCTGCTGCCGCCGATCCGAACGCGGCGCCGATTCCCGCGAGAGCGCCGCCATTGATGGCATCCACAGCATCATCGTGCCTGGATCGACAGCGCACGTGCGCTTCCAGGTGACGTGGTGATGGAGTCCTTGCGCTCGAAATCGAATGTTGCCTCGCATGAATCTGCATCAACCGGCGCAGCAGGATAGCTTTGCGACGTCCTTGTTAAAGGATAGCGCTGCGAGCTTCAGACCCTCGACGGTCGTCAGATAAGGAAAGATCATGTCCGCGAGGTCCTCGACGGTGAGGCGCTGCCGGATCGCGAGCGCTGCGGTCTGGATGCTGTCCGCCCCTTCCGGCGCGAGAACATGCGCGCCAA
>MKRZ01000151.1 GCA_001897075.1 Mesorhizobium sp. 61-13
AGGTCCTGGCTCGATCCGCCGTAATCCAGCGCATCGTCGATCAACTGGAAGGCGAGGCCGAGATTCATGCCGTAGGAGCGCAATGCGGTGCGGTCGGTGCGGGACGCATTGGCAATCACCGGCCCGACTTCGGCGGCGGCTGAAAACAGCGCGGCGGTCTTGGCTTTGATGACAGCGAAATGCTCGTCCTCGGTGGTTTCGAGGTTCTTGGCAGCGGCAAGTTGCATGACCTCGCCCTCGGCGATGATCGATGCGGCCGACGACAGGATGTCGAGCGCATCCAGCGATCCGACATCGACCATCATGCGGAATGCCTGCCCCAGCAGGAAGTCTCCGACCAGCACGCTTGCCTGGTTGCCCCAGATCATGCGCGCGGTCTTCTTGCCGCGCCGCATGCCGCTTTCATCCACCACATCGTCATGAAGAAGCGTTGCGGTGTGCATGAACTCGACGCTGGTGGCGAGCTTTATGTGGCTGTCGCCGGAATAGCCGAACATCTGCGCCGCTGCCAGCGTCAGCATTGGCCGCAGGCGCTTGCCGCCCGATGAAATCAGGTGATTGGCAACCTCGGGGATCATCTGCACGTCCGAGCCGGCCTTGGACAATATCAGTTCGTTGACGCGCCCCATGTCCGAAGCGGTCAGATCGATCAGATCCTTGATTGAAGCGGCTTCGCGCTTGCCGCCTTCGAGATTGACAACAATACCCAACCAGAACTCCCGTCCGAAAAAAGCCTGCGACGGCGCTTACCCACCGCGCCAGACTCTAGGGAGATGGCGCAAATACGGCAAGTGGCGAATTGGCGCGGCGTCCGCGCCAAGGGTTTCCCTTTGCCTGATGCACCATTAGGTTGGTGACATGGCAGCCCCCTCCCGGATCGCGAGAGCCGCAGCATGATCAAGAACCTCGCTTCACGGCTGTGGCGGTCGTTTTCGACGACGGGGCTACTTCTCGGAACGCTGTTCTTCGCTGCCTCCTTCACCCCCTCGCTGATCCCGCGCGCCTATCTGGTGCAGGGTGTGCTGGCCGGCTTTTCATTCGGCGCTGGCTACGGCATCGGCGTCTTTGCGTCGTGGTTGTGGTCGTATCTGGGACTGCCGCAACCCAAGGGCAACGTCGGCGCATGGATCAAGCAGGGCGCTTCGGCAATCTGTGCGCTCGTCGCGCTCGTATTCCTGTGGAAAGCCACGGGCTGGCAGAACTCGATCCGCGATCTGATGGGAATGGAGCCGGTCGACAGCGTCTATCCGCTCAGGATTGCGCTGATCGCACTTGTCACCTTCGCGCTGCTTCTTGTCGTCGCCCGCCTGTTCGAGCTCACCCTTCGCCTCATCGCCGGATGGCTGCGCCGCTACGTGCCCCGCCGCGTTGCCAACGTCATCGGCGTCGCTGCGGCGCTCGCCATCTTCACCAGCCTCGCCAATGGCGTGCTGCTGCGCTACGCGCTGCACGTCGCCGACAGTTCCTACCGCGCCTTCGACGAATTGATCGAAACCGACGCGGTGCAGCCGACCGACCCGGCCAAGACCGGAAGTGCAGCCTCGATTCTGGACTGGAATGACCTTGGCCGCGCGGGCCGCGAATTCATCGCCTCAGGCCCGTCAGCCAAGGATATCGGTGCGTTCCTCGGCCACGAAGCGCGCGAGCCGATCCGCGTCTATGCCGGCCTCAATTCTGCCGAAACGCCCGAAGCCCGCGCCCGGCTGGCGCTGGACGAGTTAAAGCGCGTCGGCGGTTTCGACCGCTCCGTCCTCGTCATCGTCACGCCGACCGGCACCGGCTGGGTCGATGCGGCGGCGATGGATACGCTCGAATATCTGCACGGTGGCGATGTCGCCAGCGCCGCGATCCAGTATTCCTACCTTGCAAGCTGGCTCTCTTTGCTGGTCGAGCCGGGCTATGGCGGCGAAGCCTCGCGCGCGCTTTTCCACGAAATCTACGGCTACTGGACCACGCTGCCCAAGGACCATCGGCCGAAGCTCTACCTCTACGGCCTCAGCTTAGGCGCCATGAACACCGAGCGTTCCAACGAGTTGTTCGAGGTTCTGGCCGATCCCTACCAGGGCGCGCTTTTGAGCGGTCCGCCATTTGCCAGCAGCATCTGGCGCTCGATCACCAATCGCCGCAACGAAGGCTCACCGTTCTGGCTGCCACGCTTTCGCGACGGCTCCTATGTCCGCTTCACCAGCCAGCAAAACGCGCTTGCCATCCCCGGCGCGCATTGGGGACCGATGCGCGTCGTCTATCTCCAGTACGCCAGCGATTCCGTCACCTTCTTCGATCCGCTCTCCCTCTATCGCGCGCCTGAATGGATGAACGAGCCGCGCGGCCCTGATGTCTCACCGTCGCTGCGCTGGTATCCCGTCGTCAGCTTCCTGCAATTGCTGGTCGACATGGCCACCGCCACCACCGCCCCCATCGGCCACGGCCATGTCTATGCGCCGCAGCACTATATCGACGCATGGATCGAGGTCACCGACGTCAAGGACTGGTCCGCCGCGGACATCGACAGGCTGAAGGCGCATTTCCAGCCGAAATGACCGAGGCGCGGCACTGGCGCTCGGCCCCGCTTGCGTTTACATCGGCGCGGCAACCTGCGAACCTGCGCCATGATTGAACTTGTCCGCACCAACGACGCCGTCATCATCTCCTTCGTGGAGTCCCTGATGCGTGACGCCGGCATTGCCTTTCTCGTCGCCGACCAGAACATGAGCGTGCTCGACGGCTCGCTCGGCATCCTGCCGCGCCGCATCCTGGTCGATGCCGAAAAGGCCGATGCCGCGCGCAAGATCCTCGTCGACGCCGGCATCGCCAACGAAATCCGCGAACCATGAGCACCGAGGCCGATCTTGACGTGATGCCGGCCCACACCGTGGATGCCTTCCATCGCGGGCGATTCTGGCTGGTGCAACCGGCCAAGAGCGGCCACCGCGCCGGCATGGACGCCATGATGCTCGCTGCCTCCATCCCCTCCGGTTTCGCCGGACGGCTGGCCGATTTCGGCGCAGGCGCGGGCGCTGCCGGCCTTGCCGCACTCACACGCTGTTCCAACGCCAGCGCCGTCCTGGTCGAGCGCTCGCACGAGATGGCCGCCTTTGCCGACGCCACCCTCGCCCATCCCGCCAATGCCCATCTCGGCCACCGCGCCTCGGTGCTGCGCGCCGACGTCACGCTTGCCGGCAACGCCCGCAATGCCGCCGGCCTTGCCGACAATTCGTTCGATTTCGTCATCATGAACCCGCCCTTCAACGCCGCCTGGGACCGGGCCACGCCCGACGATCTCAAGCGTCAGGCGCATGTCATGGAAGACGGCCTGTTTGAAAGCTGGGTGCGAAGTGCCGCAGCCGTCACGCGCCCGCGCGGCGGCATCGCCATCATCGCACGGCCGGAATCGCTGCGCCCCATTCTCGACGCGCTATCCGGCCGTTTCGGCGACACCGAGATCCTCGCCGTGCATCCGCGCGCCGATGCCGCCGCCATACGCATCGTCGTCCGCGCCATCCGCGGTGCGCGCGGCAAGCTCTCCATCTGCCCGGCCCTTGTCCTGCACGACACGCCTGGAGACGGCTTTTCCCAGCATACCGACATGATCAACAACGGTCTGGCGTCGCTTTTCGGCGATTGACGGCATTGCCGTTGCCGTCTGAATCCCTACATGCCTCGCAGGACCATGGAGACTTTTCATTGAAGCGCCTCATCAATCGCCTGCTGCCGAAATCCTGGCGTTCCACCATCGTCACCATCCCAGTCGTGCGGTTGCACGGCGCCATCATGTCGGGCGGCGGCCCGATGCGGTCTTCGCTTTCGCTTGCCTCCAGCGCCGGACTGATCGAGAAGGCCTTCGCCTTCGATGCGCCGGCCGTCGCGCTCTCCATCAATTCGCCGGGCGGCTCGCCGGTGCAGTCGCGCCTCATCTTCAAGCGCATCCGCGACCTCGCCCTTGAGAAGAACAAGAAAGTGCTGGTGTTCGTCGAGGATGTCGCGGCTTCCGGCGGCTACATGATCGCGATTGCCGGTGACGAGATCATCGCCGACCCCTCCTCCATCGTAGGCTCGATCGGCGTTGTCTCTGCCTCTTTCGGCTTTCCAGAACTGATGAAGAAGATCGGCGTGGAGCGCCGCGTCCACACAGCCGGCAAGAACAAATCCGTCCTCGATCCCTTCAAGCCGGAAAAGAAGGAAGACATCGACCGCCTGAAGGCGCTGCAACTCGAAATCCACGACACCTTCATCGATCTGGTCCGCACTAGGCGCGGCGCAAAGCTCAGGGACGATCCCGACATGTTCACCGGCCTGTTCTGGACCGGCAAGAAGGGCCTGGAACTCGGCCTCGTCGATGCGCTTGGCGACATGCGTTCGGTGCTCAAGGAACGCTACGGACCCAAGACCCAGCTCAAGCTCATCAGCGCCCAGCGCGGCCTGCTTTCCCGCTTCTCGCCGTTCGGTTCGAGCATCGGCGCGGCGCACATCGCGGCGTCGGCAGCCGATGGCTTGATCGATGCGGCACAAGAACGCGCGCTTTGGTCACGCTTCGGCCTTTGAAAAGACGCGGGAAACCATTACGATGACAAGCTACCCGACCCAATCGGCCTCGCATGCCGACATAGTGCCGGAGGAGTTTTGACATGCCGCAGATCATTTTCTTCGCCATCGTCGGCGTCGTTGCCTATGTAGGCTATCGCACCTTCGTCAAGGAGGCCGAGCGCGTCACCGCAAAGATCCGCCGCGCCGAGAAGCAGGCCGCAAACGGCGCTCACGGCACGCTGGTCAAGGATCCTGAAACAGGCGAATACCGGCTGTCCAAGGATTGAGTGCGCTTCAGCCTATGATGACGCCGGCTGAGCCGCTGGCCGAGGCTGTGCTCGCGCCTGCCAAGGTCAACCTTGCATTGCACGTCACCGGCCGCCGGCCCGACGGCTATCACACCATTGAAAGCCTCGCCGTGTTCACCCGCTTTGGCGACCGGCTCCATCTGGAACCGGCTGCTGCGGACGCGTTCTCGATCACCGGCCCGTTCGGCCACGGCCTGCCTGACGACGAGACCAATCTCGTCCTGCGCGCCCGCGATGCGTTGAGACTGGCCAGTGCGTCCAACCTGCCGCCCATCTCCATCCGCCTCGAAAAGAACCTGCCCGTCGCCTCAGGCGTCGGCGGTGGGTCAAGCGATGCGGCTGCCGTTCTCAAGGCACTGAACCAGATCTGGAATTGCGGGCTCGGACAATCTGAACTGGCCGAAATCGCCCGTTCTCTGGGCGCCGACGTGCCGATGTGCCTGTCGGCCAAGCCGTTGATTGCCACCGGCATCGGCGATGTGGTCGAGCCGATATCAGGCTTCCCGGCGCTGGCACTGGTGCTGGTCAATCCGGGTGTTGCGGTATCAACCCCCGAGATTTTCCAGAGGCTGGAACGGCGCGACAACGAAGGCCTGCCGCCGCCGCCGTCAAGGATTCATTTCCATTCGCTCCGCAACTGGCTTGAGACTACACACAACCATCTCGAACCCACCGCGCGCGGCATCCAGCCTGCGATTGGCGAGATCCTCAAGGCGCTGGACAAAGCCGGTTCGGGGTTTTCACGCATGTCCGGTTCCGGTGCGACCTGTTTCGGCCTGTTCGAAACCGGCAATGTCGCCAAGCGCGCCGCCGTTGCCATCAGGGCCAGGCAACCCGGCTGGTTCGTCGCCGCGACACGAAGCATCGCATGGGAGGGCAACGATGGCGTCAGCTAGCCAGGGCCGCGCGTTCATTCCCGTCGGCATCGCCGTGCTGACCGTTTCGGACACCCGCACTTTGGCCGACGACAAGTCCGGCCAGACGCTTGCCGATCGGGTCGTGGAAGCCGGCCATATCCTCGCTGCCCGAGACATCGTCACCGACGACAAGGACAAGATTCGCGACAAGGTTCTGGCGTGGTCGAAGGATGACGGCATCGACGTCATCATCACCACCGGCGGCACCGGATTCACAGGCCGCGACGTCACGCCGGAATCGCTGGAACCGATCTTCGAAAAGCGCATGGACGGCTTCTCGGAAGTCTTCCACCGCCTGTCCTACGACAAGATCGGCACGTCCACGATCCAGTCTCGCGCCACCGGCGGCGTCGTCAACGCCACCTTCGTCTTCGTGCTGCCCGGCTCGCCCGGTGCATGCCGCGATGCGTGGGACGGCATCCTGAAAGCACAACTCGACTACCGGCACATGCCGTGCAATTTCGTGGAGATCATGCCCCGCCTCGACGAGCACCTGCGCCGCAGCGGCAAGTGAAACCACTCAACTTCGCGGTGATCGACCGACGCGTCGTCAGGGCCTTCTGAACCCGGTCGGCCCGCCATAAAGATAGCCGATGCGGTCGATGGCGTCGCGCAGGCCTTCAAGCGACACCAGCATGGTGTGACCGTTGGCGTGGATCATGTTTTCACCATCGGTCATGATCGCGACGTGACCCTTCCAGAACACCAGATCGCCCCGCCGCAGGCCGGAAAAATCCACACCCGGATCAATCGGCGCGCCGAGCCCTGCAGCCTGCATGTCGGAATCGCGCAGCACGTCGCGGCCCGCCATGCGCATTGAAAGCTGGACCAGACCGGAACAATCGATCCCGAAGCCGGAAGCCCCGCCCCACAGATAGGGCGTGCCGAGGAAGGTCTCTGCCACCGCAACATAGTCGGCGGCGCGGTCCGCCACCGGCATCAAATGCTTGGCGATCACCGCCTGCCCATTGGCCAGCACCGCATATTGGGTGCCGCGCGTTTCGGCTGCACCCGTTACCGTCAGCGCCGAGCCCATCGACAATTGATCGGCCCTTGGAAAGCGCAGGTCCGGTCCGGGATACAGAAAAGTGCGTGGCACCGATACGACATGTGTTGGCTGGCCGTCGCGTCCGGCTAGATCGCCTTCCCTGACATAACCGACATAGCCGTCGCGTTCGGCCTGCACCCAGGCAAAGCCGCCGGCCTTTTCAAAGACAAGCACGTCGTCGCCGAAAAGAAACTGCGTGTTGATGCCGGAATCAGGCCGCGGCGCCTTCAGCACATCGGCAACGGGCACCACGATCCTCGCCGGCGTCCCTGCCACGAAGCGCTCGGCAACGACCTCGCCTTCAAGGCGGGCATCGGCCAAATCGGCGCGAAAAGCATGCAGGCGGGTGTCGCGAACGGTCAAGAGAATCTGCTTTCACAAAGGATGATCACAGGGGGAGATCAAGGGCCTTGGCGATGATATCATCGCCGAAGCGCTCGACATAGAGCGCACCTTCCACCGTGCGGCGAATAAGGACGTTGCGCTTGTCTTTCTCGTCGCGATGGCGCGACACCAGCTTCATTGCCCCCATCGTGTCCAGCGCGCGCGTAATCACCGGCTTGGTGACATTGAGCTTGGCGGCCAGTCCGCGAACCGTGTGCGGCGGCGCGTCGAGGTAGATGGTGAACAGGATCGCCATCTGGCGTGTGGTCAGGTCCGGCGCATCGTCCTGCACCGCGTGCAGCGCCACCTGCTGCCACAGCCGC
This sequence comes from Mesorhizobium sp. 61-13, assembly GCA_001897075.1. GTDB lineage: Bacteria > Pseudomonadota > Alphaproteobacteria > Rhizobiales > Rhizobiaceae > Mesorhizobium. The sequence continues at coordinate 7,505 of MKRZ01000151.1, forward strand.
AATGCCTGGATCGGACGCATCGTAATCGCCATGCGCCCATCATCGCCGGAAATTGTTTCGGTTCCGTTTCATTCCAATGGGAGACCGGGGTCTGGAGGCGGCACCTTTCGCAGGCCGTCCTGACCTGAATTTACCCAAAGCGGTCGACAATCACCTTTTCCAGCGCCCTGATGCCTTGCGCCTCGCCGCCGGCAGGCCCATGCGGACGGTCAACCGGGTTCCAGGCGAAGATGTCGAAGTGCACCCAGGCGCGGGTCTTTTCGACGAAACGCTTGAGGAAAAGCGCTGCGGTGATCGACCCGGCAAAACCGTCGCTGGTGACATTGTTCATGTCGGCGATCTTCGATGACAGCTTGGCATCATAGGGTCGCCACAGGGGCATGCGCCACATCGGGTCTTCCACCGCCACGGACGCGGCCGCCAGTTCCGAGGCCAGCTTGTCATCGTCGGTGTAGAATGGCGGCAGATCGGGGCCGAGCGCGACCCGCGCAGCACCTGTCAGCGTCGCCATGTCGACCAGCATCTGCGGCTCGTCCTCGTCGGCCAGCGACAGCGCGTCGGCAAGGACCAGGCGGCCTTCGGCGTCGGTGTTGCCGACCTCCACTGTAATGCCCTTGCGGCTCGTCAGCACGTCGCCGGGGCGGAATGAATTGGCGGCGATGGAATTCTCCACGGCAGGGATAAGAACACGCAGGCGCACTTTCAGCTTGGCAGCCATGATCATCGAGGCCAGCCCCAGCACATTGGCCGCGCCGCCCATGTCCTTCTTCATCAAGAGCATGCCGGCGGCCGGCTTGATGTCGAGGCCGCCGGTGTCGAAGCACACGCCCTTGCCGACCAACGTCACCTTCGGCGCAGACTTCGCGCCCCAGCGCATGTCGATAAGGCGCGGTGCCTGCGTCGAAGCCCGTCCAACCGCATGGATCATCGGAAAATTCTTGCGCAGCAGGTATTCGCCCGCCGTCACCCTGACGTCGGCATCATGCACCGACGCAAGGTCGCGCACTGCCTTCTCAAGCGCATCGGGGCCCATGTCGTTTGTCGGCGTGTTGACGAGGTCGCGCGCGAGAAAAACGCCGTCGGCAACGCGGCGCACCTTTGCCGCGTCGGCTCCGGCCGGCAGACCGAAGCGAACGGCTCGGCTCGGCTTCTTGCCATAACGGGTAAAAACATAACCGCCGAGCACGACCGCCAAGGCTGCCAATTCGGGATTGTTGGGTGCGGTGGCGAATTGCCAGTCGCCTTCCGGCAGTGTCTTTGCAAGTGCGCCGATCGTCAGCGAGCCCTCGCCCTTGCCGACGCCGAACAGTGCGCCGCTGACGCCGCCGCCTTCTCCGGGAAGCACCAGCACCTTGCCCGCTTCGCCCGAGAATCCGTTGGCCTTGGCCCAGACCACGGTGGATAAGGAGAGCCCCGACGTCTCCAGACTGTCCTTGGCCACAAGATGGACCGGCAAGGCCTTGGCAAATTTGTTCGGCGCAAGCTCGACCGCCATTTTTCCCCCTCTGACCCGCGCCCCGAGTCGGCCTTGTTAACCAACGGTTAGGGTTAACAGAATATTTCTGACCAAGGGAAGTCGGCCATTCGAATGGCCGCAGCCACGAACGGAAGGTCTAGCTCCCATGCCGCTCACGCGCACGAATACCGCGACATACAGGCGTTTGCTTGCAACGACATTTGCCGTTGCCCTTATGGCCGGGGTTGCCGGCTGTGCATCGACAAGCAAGATGACCACCGGCTCGATCTCGCGATCGAGCGGCCAGCCCATCGAAACGATGTCGACCGACCAATTGCGCGACGCTGCGTCGAAGCTGGGAAATTCCTACGCTGCCAATCCCAACGACAAATCCACGGCGATAAAGTTCGCAACCGTGCTGCAGATGGACGGCAACGCCGACCAGTCGCTTGCGGTGATGCGCAAGCTTGCCATCGCCTATCCGAAGGATCGGGATGTTCTGGCCGCCTACGGCAAGGCATTAGCCGCCAACGGCCAGCTTGAGCCGGCACTCGACGCGGTGCGCCGGGCACAGACACCGGAGTATCCAGACTGGAGGCTGATGTCGGCCGAAGGCGCCATCCTCGACCAGATCGGTCAGAAGGAAGATGCGCGCCAGATCTATCGCAAGGCACTCGACCTCAAGCCGAACGAACCTTCGGTCCTGTCCAATCTCGGCATGTCCTATGTGCTGAGCGGAGACCTCAAGACCGCCGAGACCTATCTGCGCACCGCAACCCAGCAGCCAAATTCGGACAGCCGGGTGCGCCAGAACCTGGCGCTGGTCGTCGGTTTGCAGGGCCGCTTCGAAGAGGCGGAGCAGATTGCATCGCAAGAACTGGCGCCCGACCAGGCGCAAGCCAACGTGACCTACCTGCGCTCGATGCTTTCGCAACAGAATGCCTGGAGCCAGTTGAAGGCGCAGGACGGCGAAAAGCCAACCACCAACTGACCTTTCGATCCCCCGCAGGGGAACTTCCAGCAAAGCAAAAGGCCGTTCCGGATTTAACCACGGAACGGCCTTTTGCTATGCGCCGAGAGGTCTTTCGTTATTGCGGAGTGTTGGTGTCCGACGAGGTGTTCTGCTGATCGCCGAAGATGCCGCGCTGGCTGATCTGGATGCCGGCCGGGCCAAGGATGATGGCAAACAGCACCGGCAGGAAGAACAGGATCATCGGCACGGTGAGCTTGGGCGGAAGGGCTGCAGCCTTCTTCTCGGCCTCGTTCAACCGCATGTCGCGGCTTTCACTGGCAAGCACGCGCAAGGCATGTGCCACCGGCGTACCGTAGCGTTCCGCCTGGATAAGCGCCTGCGCCACCGACTTGACCGAGTCCAGGCCGGTGCGGGTCGCAAGATTTTCATAAGCCTGGCGACGTTCCTGCAAAAATGACAGCTCGGCATTGGTCAGCACGAATTCCTCGGCAAGCTCGACGGACTGGGCGCCGATCTCATCGGCAACCTTGCGCATCGCGGCCTCTACCGACATGCCGGATTCCACGCAGATAAGCATGAGGTCGAGCGCATCCGGCCAAGCCATCTGGATCGACTGCCTGCGTTTGCTTGCCCGGTTGGAGACATAGAGGATCGGTGCATAGAAACCGGCATAGGCGGAGACGACGCAAACCAATATTTTTATCATCATCGGCTTTTCAGCCAGGTAGCCGAGGCCAAAGATGATCAATACGGCCAATGCCAAGCCCACGAACGGAAGCACAAGGCGAAAGAATAGGAATTTGGTCAACGGATTCTGGCCGCGGAAACCCGCCACCCTAAGTTGGCGCATCGTGCCTTCGTCGGCCAGCAGGCGTCGCAGGTCGAGCCTCTCGACGATGTTGCGCATGCCGACGGACTGCTCTTCGCGCAGGCCGCCGCCTCTGGTGCGCTTCTCGGCATTTGCGGCCAGCCACGCGCGCTGCTTGGCGCGCAGTTCATCGCGCTCTAGCGCAACGGATTTCATGCGCGCCTTTAGTTGATTGCCGCCGAAAGCCGGAAGCAACGTGAAAACGGTCGCAAATACGGCGATACCAACGAGCAGCGCGATCAGGAAGGTCGGATCGGTTAGGGTCTTGATGACTTGGTCGGTCATGGGTGCCTGCTCATCGATTGGCTCAATATGCCAGGGTCAGGTCCTGACCCTAGACTTCGAAGTTCATCATCTTGCGCATCACGAATATGCCGATCGACATCCAGAATGCCGAAACACCGAGAATGAGATGCCCCGTGCTGGTCGTGAACAGCGGCATGATGTAGGTCGGGCTGCTCAGGTAAACGAGAAGGCCGACGATGAACGGCAACGCGCCGATGATCGCGGCCGATGCCTTGGCTTCCATCGAAAGCGCCTGAACCTTCGCCTTCATCTTTTTGCGGTCGCGCAAAACGCGCGAAAGATTGCCCAATGCTTCCGAGAGGTTGCCACCGGCCTGCGACTGGATCTGGATGACAATGCCGAAGAAGCTTGCCTCTGTGCAGGGCATTGTTTCCGGCATGCGCAACGTCGCTTCGGGTATCGAAAGCCCCATCTGCTGGGAATCGACGATGCGACGGAACTCGGTTCTTACCGGCTCGGGCGATTCGTTGGCAATCAGACGAATTCCGTCGTTTAGCGGCAAGCCCGACTTGACTGCGCGAACAATGACGTCGAGCGCGTTTGGAAACTCCTTGAGAAAAGCCTTCACGCGCCGGCCGCGCCGCAGCGAAACGAACCAGCGCGGCAGGCCGAAGGCACTGACGATCAGAACACCCGGCAAAACGATCAGCGGCAGCCCGGCCATGAAGGCGAGCAAGGTCATGATAAGACCGCACACAACCGAATAGAGATAAAAGCGCTCGATCGTGACATTCATGCCGGCCTGGCGGATCTGCACCTTCAGGGGCGGCTTCTTGACGTTGACATTCTGGGCGCGCTGCTTGTCATCCAGTTCCTTCAGCGAGTCCTGCACGGACTTGCGCCGTCGTGCAGCCTCGGCAACCCGGTCGCGCGAAGCCTTGACGACCGCCCGGTCCGTCTCTGCCGCCTTGATCGACTGCAGGCGTTTGCCGACGTTCTTCTCGTCGCTGATCCTGCTGAACAGAAACGCATACGCGACGGCGCCGGCGCTAAGGCCGGCAAGCAACACGAATGCCAATACTGTACTGTCAATTCCGAACATGAATGTCAGGCCCCAGCTGCCGGGTTCGTTCAGTCAGCGCGCTTCTCCATCGCTTCAAGAGCGTTGGCGAGGCGCTGCTCCTCGCCGTAGTAGCGGGCGCGATCCCAGAAGTGAGGTCGGCCGATACCCGTCGACACATGCTCGCCGA
>MKRZ01000152.1:0-6509 GCA_001897075.1 Mesorhizobium sp. 61-13
CATCGAGGGCATGGACCTGATCTCCGAGATCCGCCAGATCTACGACAACTACGATTTCGCCACCGAGATCCTGGTCGCCTCGGTGCGCACCATCAACCATGTCAAGGATGCGGCCCTGATCGGCGCCGATGTCGCCACCGTGCCGCCGGCGACCTTGCGTGCTCTTGTCAAGCATCCGCTCACCGACAAGGGTCTTGAGACCTTCCTCGCCGACTGGGCAAAAACAGGCCAGAAAATCGGCTGATCTCGAAAAGGCGAAGCGCTAGCTGCGCTTCGCCAGATCCTGCCCTATCGCGAGGCGCAGCAGCTCGGCCAATTCCCGCGCAGCTCTATTCTCGGCGTCGATCTGGGCGCGATAGGAGGCGAACTCCTGAGCCGGCCTGTCGAAGGAAGATGAAATCGAGCGCTTGCCAGCACTGACCACCTTGCCGGTGCCAGCCTCGACAAGCTTGTAGTCCGCCGTCAGCGTCACCGTTCCGGCCGTCGGCTCGTCCTGATCCGTCGTGACCTGGATCGTCGCAGCCGACTGGACCAGCTCGCTGACATCGAGATCGAGCGAATAGGCCGGCGTGGCGGGTTCGCCGGCGCCGCGCGTCAAGCCGAAGATCAGATTGTTGCGCACCTGCTGCGCATAGCGCGTCTTGACCGGCTTGACGGCGATCGACGCCATCTCCGCCGTTGCGCCAACGGCGCTTCCTGGCGATAGCGGCGCGTTGGAATAGAGCGGGCGCACGGTGCAAGCCGAAGCCAATGCGGCGCAGACAAGCACCCCAGCCAGCAATACCGGGCGCAAACGGGGTGTCACAGCCGGCTTGCTGTTCTCATGCAACGACATTGACGATCCTCTGGGGCACGACGATGACTTTGCGCGGCGTCTTTCCCTCGAGCGCCTTCTGAACGAAGTCGAGAGCCAGTGCCGCCTTTTCGACCGCAGCTTGATCCGCGTCGCGGGCAATTGTCAAATCGCCACGCTTCTTGCCGTTGACCTGCACCGGCAAAACAACCTCATTGTCGACGACGAGCGCCGGATCGAAGGCAGGCCAGCGCGCCGACGCAACCAGCCCCTCGCCACCCAGCGCCTGCCAGGACTCCTCGGCCAGATGCGGCATCATCGGTGCGATCATGATGATGAAGTACTCGAGCGCCTGCCGAACCGCGCCTACACGCTCCACGTCTCCGCCATTGACTGCTGCGACCTGCGGCGAAAGCACATTGGTCAATTCGTAAAGACGAGCCACGGCCTTGTTGAAATGCAGCCGCTCGATGTCCTCGCCCACCGCCTTCAGGATCTTGTGGGCAGCGCGCGAAACCGCTGCTCCATCGCCATCGACACCTGCCTTCGGCGCAACACCTTGCAAGGCAGGCGCCGCATCCGCCACCAGCCGCCAGATGCGCTGGACAAAGCGGTGTGCGCCTTCGACACCGGCCTCGGTCCAGATCACGTCGCGTTCAGGCGGTGAATCCGACAGCATGAACCAGCGGGCTGTATCCGCACCGTAGCTGGCGATGATGTCGTCCGGATCGACCACGTTCTTCTTCGACTTTGACATCTTTTCGATCGAGCCGATCACCACAGGCGTGCCATCGGCAAGCAGGCTCGCCTTGCGCGTGCCGTCCGCCTCCTCGACCTTGACCTCGGCGGGCGTGACCCAGCCCTGCGGTCCCTTGTAGGTCTCGTGCACCACCATGCCTTGCGTGAACAGGCCCTCGAAAGGCTCTTCGACAGCGTTGACATGGCCCGTCGCCTTCATGGCACGGGTGAAGAAACGCGAGTACAGCAAGTGCAGGATCGCGTGTTCGATGCCGCCGATATACTGGTTGACCGGCAGCCAGCCGCCCTTGCCGTCGACAAAGGAAAGCGTCGTCGGCGCCTTCTCGTTCCAGGGATCGGTGAAGCGCGCGAAATACCACGACGAATCCACGAACGTATCCATCGTGTCCGTATCGCGCCTCGCCTTCTTGCCGCATTTCGGGCAATCGGTGTGCTTCCATGTCGGGTGGTGGTCGAGCGGATTGCCCGGCCTGTCGAAGGTCACGTCGGACGGCAGTTCCACGGGCAGCTGCTCGAATGGAACGGGAACCGCGCCACAATCGTCGCAATGAACTACGGGAATTGGGCAACCCCAATAGCGCTGGCGCGAGATCAGCCAGTCACGCAACCGGAACTGCACCTTGCGTTCGGCCTGCGGCCGATTGCCCATGGCAACGCCGGAAAGACGCGTCGCTACCTCATTGAATGCCTGATCGGGGCTCATGCCATCGAGGAAGCGCGAATTGATCATCTTGCCGTCGTCGGAATAGGCCTCTTCCGTGATCTGGAAAGAGGCTGCATCGACACCTTCCGGCTTCACCACCGGAACTACCGGCAGGCCGTATCTGTTGGCAAAGTCGAGATCGCGCTGGTCGTGCGCCGGGCAACCGAAAATCGCGCCGGTGCCGTAGTCCATCAAGACGAAGTTGGCGACATAGACCGGCAGCGTCCAATTCGCATCGAACGGATGCGCCACGCGGATGCCGGTGTCGAAGCCGCGCTTTTCCGCCGTTTCCAATTCGGCCGCCGAAGTGCCGCGATGGCTTATCTCCTCAATGAAAGCAGCGAGATCGGCATTGCCCTCTGCTGCTTTCCTTGCCAGCGGATGGTCGGCCGCGATCGCCATGAACGAAGCGCCGAAAATCGTGTCGGGCCGTGTGGTGTAGACCTCCAGCTCGCTCTCGCCCGCTGGCGCGGTTTCCCTGGCTAACAGCCAGCGAAGTAACAGTCCTTCCGAGCGGCCAATCCAGTTGGCCTGCATCAGCTTGACCTTGTCGGGCCAGCGCTCAAGCGTGCCCAGCCCGTCCAGCAATTCCTGCGACATCGAGGTTATCTTGAAGAACCATTGCGTCAGGTCGCGCTGCTCGACTGGAGCGCCGGAGCGCCAGCCCTTGCCGTCTATGACCTGCTCGTTGGCGAGCACAGTCATATCGACCGGGTCCCAATTGACCTTCGCCGACCGGCGTTCAACCAGCCCGGCCTTCCAGAAATCGAGGAACATCTTCTGCTGATGGCGATAGTAGCTCGGGTCGCAGGTCGCGAACTCGCGCGCCCAGTCGAGCGAAAGGCCCATCGTCTTCAACTGGCCCTTCATCGTCTTGATGTTGGAATAGGTCCAGTCGCGCGGATTTACCTTGTTGTCGCGAGCGGCGTTTTCAGCCGGCAGACCGAACGCATCCCAACCCATCGGGTGAAGCACGTTTTCGCCCTTGGCCCGATGATAACGCGCAACCACGTCGCCCATAGCGTAGTTACGGACATGGCCCATGTGGATGCGCCCTGATGGGTAAGGGAACATCTCCAGCACGTAGTATTTCGGCCGCGGGTCTTCGTTCTTCGTCTCGAACAGCTTCTCGACATCCCAGGCCTTCTGCCATTTGGGTTCGGACGCGCGCGGATTGTATCGTTCGGTTGCCATGACCGGTTTTTCTTTTAAAAGCATGCGGAAAGCAGCCCAGCTTGCGCTGGCTGCGGAACATGGCCCCGGTCTTCACCACGGTTTGGAGAACCCGTCAACCGTATGGTGCAAAGCCGGGACAAAATCGACACCTTCGGGGCGACAGGAATACGATATGGGTAGTGCGGTCGAACAGCTTTCGCTGGTCAAAGCCAAGATTGCGAATGCAGAACGCCAGGCCGATCGCAAGGCCGGCTCCGCAAGCTTGGTCGCTGTTTCCAAGACATTTGACGCCGAAACGATTCTCCCCGTGATCGAAGCCGGCCAGCGCGTATTCGGCGAAAACCGGGTACAGGAAGCGCAAGGCAAATGGCCGGCGCTGAAAGCGGAGTTTCCCGACATTGAGCTTCACCTGATCGGCCCGCTCCAATCCAACAAGGCAAAGGAAGCCGTGGCCCTGTTCGACGTCATAGAAACCGTGGACCGTGAGAAGATCGCTGCTGAACTAGCAAAGGAAATGGGCAGGCAGGGCCGCACGCTCAAACTCTACGTCCAGGTCAACACAGGTTCGGAACCACAGAAAGCCGGCATCGAGCCAACTGAGGCAGTCGCCTTCGTGAAGCGTTGCCGCGAGACCCATGGTCTCGCCATCGAGGGTCTGATGTGCATTCCGCCAGCCGATGAAAATCCCGGTCCCCACTTCGCCCTGCTCGAAAAGCTGGCGCACGAAGCAGGTCTTGCCAAGCTTTCGATGGGCATGTCCGGCGACTATGAACTGGCGGTAGCCTTTGGCGCCACCAGCGTGCGTGTCGGCTCGGCGATCTTCGGCAGCCGGTAATGCATGCCTCCCGAAAGTGGGAACCGGCTTCGGGAGGCATGCATAAAATCAAGGGGCTAAAGCGTATTTAGCGAACCTGAAAGATCGCGACACGCTCTACCAGCAAAATCGCGCACACGAAAAAGGCCGGAGCGAAACGCCCCGGCCTTTTTTAAGGATTTTGAGGAAGGCCTATTCGGCCGAAACGATCTTGCCGCCTTCCCACTTGAACAGCGAGAAGCTTGGCGAGGTGAGGTCACCGTTCTCGCCATAGGTCAGCTTGCCGATGGCGGTCGCAATCGGCTCGCCCGACTTCAGTGCGGTCGCAACTGCGGCAGTATCATCGGCCTTGCCGGCCTTCTCGATGCCGGCCTTGATAACCTCGACCGCAGCATAGGCGTTGAGCGTAAAGGCTTCCGGCGGAATGCCCTTGTCCTTCAGCACCTGCACGGCATCGGCCGAATCCGGATTCTTCAAGGCATCGGATGCGTTGGTGAAGATCGTGCCGGCAGCAGCTTCGTTGCCGATTGCCCAGAACTCGGTGTTGGAAAGGCCTTCGCCACCGATGATCGTCGCCTTGACGCCGACATCCTGCAACTGCCGCGCGAGCAGCCCGCCCTCGGGATGATAGCCGCCGAAATAGATGACTTCGACGTTGTCGGCCTTGAGACGGGTGACGAGAGCGGACAAGTCCTTCTCGCCAGGGTTCAGCGAATTGTAGGCAACCTCGGTTACGCCACCGGCATTGATCGCCGCCTTGAAGGCATCGGCAAGACCCTTGCCGTAGGTCGCCTTGTCGTGGATGACGGCAATGCGCTTGTCCTTCAGGTTCTTGAGCACATAGGCGGCGGCGACCTCGGCCTGCTGGTCATCGCGACCGCAGGTGCGCAGCACATTGGTGAGACCACGTGCGGTGAGGTCCGGGGCAGTCGCCGTCGGCGTAACCATCAACACACCGTTCTCGGCGAACACGTCGGATGCAGGAATGGCGACACCGGAAGTGACCGGGCCGACGACGTACTGGACGCTCTCGCCCACGAGAAGATTGGCGGCTGACACGCCCTGCTTGGGGTCGCCTGCGTCATCGGCGAGCTTCAGCACGACCTGCTCGCCAAGGATGCCGCCTTTCGCGTTGATGCTGTCCACGGCAGCCTGTGCGCCATTCTTGACCTGGTCACCGTAGGCCGCGACAGGGCCGGTGAGAGGGGCGACAAGGCCAATGACGATATCGGCTTGCGCAACAGTTGCGAAAGCAAGCGATGCGACCATCGCGACGCCGGCTAAAAGCTTGTTTTTCATGGCTTTCTCCTTCTTCCGCTAACCAAGGGGTTCAGCGAATTCTGGTCGAGCCATAGCCTCTGCGATCTACCTTTGCAATCGACCCAGAGTGACGCAACGCACATCAATGGTTGTGCCAGCGTGGGAAGAGGCAGGCTACAAAGACGGTCTGTCTACCTGCACCTGGGCGCAGGCATTCCTGCCGTTACGGACCTCCCGCACACATGCCCGGCGGGATGTCTTGCCCTCAGTGCAGCAAGAACTCGCCGTCCACCTTTCGCCACTCGTTCGGTCCGATCAGTGCCTTATGGGTATAGCTCACCGAATGTAGCGGCCCTTCGAGCTTTGCTTTCCAGAACTCGATGAACTTCACCAGCACCGGGAACTTCGGCGCGATGTCGTAGTCCTGCCATATGAAGGTTTGCAGCAAATGGGGGTGGTCGGGAAAGTGGTAGAGAATCTTTGCCGTCGTCAGCCCATAGCCCTTGAGCATCAGTTCCACTTCGCCTTGGTCACGCATGGTTGCCTCACAACGTGTACCTGCCTGACGCAAACTCTGCGCCCACATGGTTAACTGTTCGTTGCAACGCGGGCGTTGGGTTTTGTTGCTGTCAAGTCGGTCGCTTACAAGATTTCGCACCAGACGCTGCACTGTGTACGATTCTTGCGACAAGCTGCCATGCAACCGAACGTCTAATATTGCCGATTGAACGGAACTGTTAATAATGCCCGATCTTCGCGGCGCGAGGCTTTCGTCATCGCCCGCAACCCCAGATAGCAGATTTCGGGAGGAAAGCAGGCAATGTCCGACGTTCATGTCCACCGTGTACAACCCGGCTGGAAGAAGAATGCGTTGATCGACAACGACACCTATCTGAAGTGGTATGCCGACAGCGTGAAGAACCCGGACAAATTCTGGGGCAAGCATGGCAAGCGCATCGACTGGTTCAAGCCCTACACCAAGGTGAGAAACGCTTCCTTCGACG
>MKRZ01000152.1:6608-6832 GCA_001897075.1 Mesorhizobium sp. 61-13
CCTACGATGAGAAGAAGGTCACCTACAACGAACTGCACGAGCATGTCTGCCGCTTCGCCAACGTGTTGAAGAAGCACGGCGTCAAGAAGGGCGACCGCGTCACCATCTACATGCCGATGATCCTGGAAGCGGCTTACGCGATGTTCGCCTGCACGCGCATCGGCGCCATCCATTCGGTCGTGTTCGGCGGCTTTTCGCCCGACGCGCTGGCAGGGCGTATCGTC
>MKRZ01000153.1:0-5062 GCA_001897075.1 Mesorhizobium sp. 61-13
TGTCCGTGGCCGTCTCGGCCACGCTGTATTCCGATTTGTCGGACCGCCGCGCCAGTTCCTCGATTGCCGTCCGGTATTGGTCGCGCGAAGCGAAGTCGAGCGCGGCGAAGTCGGTGTGCTCGCGCAACAGCACGTCGATCTTGCTGACGTCCTCGAACCAGACGGTCCAGTCGACGTCGTTGATCAGGCGCAGGCCGCGAATGATGTTGCCGGTGGTGACGTTGCCGCTCGACAAGGTCTGGTGTTCGGCAATGATGATTTCTTCGGCATCCGAGCCGGATTTCTCCAACTCGCCTTCCAGCCATTCCAGCGCCCTGCCCGCGTTTTGCGAACCGTCGCGCAACCGGTAGAGAAGTTGGGTCGCAAAGGTGGTGTCCTGGGCATGCGCGCCGTATTTTGCGAGAAGGTTCTGCCGCTGCCCGCCTTCGGCGGACGCCAGCACCTTGTCTGCAACGTCGTTCGCGATTTGGCGCATGTCGCGCGCCCTGCTGACACGCACGGCCAGCCGCCGCAGGTTCTCCACAAGCACGAAACGCAGCAGCGAAGGCAGTGCCCATAGCTCGCCGATCTTCATCGGCTCAACGGATTGAAAGCCCTCTACGATCGACTTGAACATATGCGCCGAGACGGAACTGTCGGAATGCGCGACATAGGCCCATGCGAGGACCAGCGCCCGCGGCACGCTTGTGCCATCGGGTAGCTTCAGCGTTGGCAGTTGCCGATAGAAGCGGCGCGGCAAGTCGCGCTTGATCTGATAGATAGTCTCTTCGACCAGGTAATTGTTGTCGAGCAGCCATTGCGCGGCCGGCGTAATCGTTTCACCCTTGGCCTGCGCGGCATTGGTGGAGCGATAGACTTCGAGGATTTTCTTGGCGCTTTCGCGGATGCGCGCCTGGAAATCGAAGGTTGCAATGCCGGCAAAGTCATCGACCATTCCCTTGGCGATGCTCTCGCCAAGGACACGCAGGCGGTCTTCCTGAAAAAATTGCGAACGGATCGGTGCTTCCGGAGCGGCTGGAAACATCGAGCTTGTTCGTTGCAAACGGTCTGGGGCGGTCTGAATATTCATTAAAAATCCATGCGGGCGGGAACGCAGATGCGCCTTGTCAGGGCAACTGCGTTCATAAAACCGGTTCAAATGCGATTGGTTGCATCGCAGCAAAAGCCGAATGAGGTCGTATCAGCATCCTGACAGACAATAGCAGGCGTTGTCCCCCCGACAACCATTGAGCACGCGCTTTCTGCACGAACCGGGCGGATCGAAAGGAAAGGATTGGGGCTTTTTCGTGTTCGATGCGGCGTCAGGCGGGCTATTTCGCCCTATTGCAGTGACGCTTGGCTACAGGCGTTAATGATCGCCCGAGTTTTCGTGAATCCGGATCACAAACAGTGTCGAGGCGTTCGGCGATTTAAGCCGGACCGGCGCATCGGCAGGCGTCAGGATGGCTGTATCGCGAGGGCCGAGCTGGATATGGCTCGATGCGTCAACCTCAACGCCCCCATGAAGGCTGAACAGGAGAATGGTTTCAGCGCGGGGGTCGATATCCGTCACCCCGAAAAGTTCAATTCTTTCAACCGAATGACTGCAACGCCCTCGGCGCGTCATCACGTTGAGGTCGACAATCGGACCGCCGATGAGCGTGGCATCGGTCGAAACGTCTGCCGGAAATGGCAACGGAGGCGATGCCTTATCCAGTCTGGCAGGTGCCATTTCTGCTATCGAGAGGATGATCCCCTCACCCTCCAGCACGGACAGCGTGCGATCGATGCCGGCGAACGAGGAGAAAGGTCCGCCGCTTTCGACCTTGGCCATCGATATGCGCCAGTCAAAGTCGTCCAGCGCGGCACCGGCGGGCGAGACGATGATTTCCGTCGTCACGCCGCCGCCGTTCTTCCACGGCATCGAACGATAGCTCTCCGCGCGCAGAACCTGCATCTTGTCAGCCCAGTATGCCCGGCAGGTTGAGCTGATGCTCTTTTGCGCACGCAATGGCGATGTCGTAGCCGGCATCCGCGTGGCGCATGACGCCGGTCGCCGGATCGTTCCACAAAACGCGCTCGATGCGGCGTGCCGCGTCTTGCGAACCGTCACAGACGATGACCATGCCCGAGTGCTGGGAAAAGCCCATGCCAACGCCGCCGCCATGATGCAGCGACACCCATGTCGCGCCCGAAGCGGTGTTCAAAAGCGCATTGAGCAGCGGCCAATCCGACACGGCGTCGGAGCCGTCCTTCATCGCTTCGGTCTCGCGGTTGGGCGAAGCCACCGAACCGGAGTCCAGATGATCGCGACCGATCACAACCGGCGCCTTCAATTCACCCTTGGCGACCATTTCGTTGAAGGCAAGGCCGAGGCGGTGGCGGTCACCCAGTCCAACCCAGCAGATGCGCGCCGGCAGGCCCTGGAAGTGGATGCGCTCCTTGGCCATGTCCAGCCAGTTGTGCAGGTGCTTGTTGTCGGGCAGCAGCTCCTTCACCTTGGCGTCGGTCTTGTAGATGTCTTCCGGATCGCCCGAAAGAGCAGCCCAACGGAACGGGCCGATGCCGCGGCAGAACAACGGGCGGATATAGGCCGGAACGAAGCCGGGGAAATCGAAGGCGTTCTCGACCCCCTCCTCCAGCGCCATCTGGCGGATGTTGTTGCCGTAGTCGACGGTCGGAATGCCCATCTTGTGGAAGTCGAGCATGGCGCGCACATGGGCAGCCATCGACTTCTTGGCTGCGCTCGTAACTGACTTCGGATCGCGCTCGCGCTTTGCTTCCCACTCGGCCACCGTCCAGCCTTGCGGCAGATAGCCGTTGACCGGGTCGTGGGCCGAAGTCTGGTCGGTCACCGCATCCGGCTTGACGCCACGCCTGACCAGTTCGGGGAAGATATCGGCGGCGTTGCCCAGCAGGGCAACGGAAATAGCCTTCTTTTCCTTGCAGGCCTTGTCGATGATCGCCAGCGCGTCGTCGAGGTCCTTGGCCTGGACATCGACATAACCGGTCTTGAGACGCATCTCGATTCGGCTTGGCTGGCATTCGACGGCAAGGCACGAAGCTCCGGCCATCGTTGCGGCCAGCGGTTGCGCGCCGCCCATACCGCCGAGGCCGGCTGTAAGGATCCAGCGGCCGGCAAGGCTGCCGTTGTAGTGCTGGCGACCAAGCTCGACGAAGGTTTCGTAAGTGCCCTGCACGATGCCTTGCGAGCCGATATAGATCCATGAGCCGGCGGTCATCTGGCCGTACATCATCAAGCCCTTCTTATCGAGGGCGTTGAAGTGATCCCAATTGGCCCAGTGCGGCACCAGATTGGAGTTGGCGATCAGCACGCGCGGCGCGTCCTTGTGGGTGCGGAATACGCCGACCGGCTTGCCGGACTGAACCAGAAGCGTCTGGTCCTCTTCCAGTGTCCTTAGTGAAGCGACGATACGGTCGAAGCTTTCCCAATCGCGCGCGGCGCGTCCGATGCCGCCATAGACAACCAGTTCACCCGGCTTTTCGGCAACCATCGGATCGAGGTTGTTCATGAGCATGCGCAATGGCGCTTCCGTCAGCCAGCTCTTGGCCGAAAGATCGGTGCCGGTGGCAGCGCGAATTACACGGGCATTGTCGATACGGGTGTGCGTGGTCATGGATGCCTCCGATAAATGGGTTTCTCAGCCACGCGCCCAGGCAAGCGCGGCTTCGAGTATGTTGGTGAGTGTGGCGCGCATCGGCGCGGCAAATTCGGGATCGTAACGTGTCGGCCAGTTGGACGCATCGACGCGTCCGTTGGGTTCCAGCATGTAGCCTCGGCAGGCCAGTTCCATTTGAAGCGCATGAACGCCGACTTTGGGGCGGCCATGGTGGCGGGTGATCCAGCCGCCCTTGAAGCGGCCGTTGACGACCGAAGGTCGCCCTGTCTCTGCCATGATGGCCGCGACGCCGTCCTGCAATTTTGCGTCGGCGCTCTTGCCGCTGTTGGTGCCGAGGTTGAACAGCGGCAAACGCCCTTCGAACAGTCGGGGAATTACCGAACGGATCGAATGGCAATCGTAAAGCACGATGCGGGGATGCAGCGCACGCAGCCGCGCAATCTCCGCTTCAAGAGCAGCGTGATAGGGGTCGTAGTAGATTGAACGGCGTTGTGCGATTTCGGCTTCGTCCGGTTCCTGCTCCGCTTTGTAGAGCCTGTCGCCGTCGAATGTCGTCGTCGGGCAAAGCTCGGTCGTCGCCTGCCCCGGATAGAGCGATGCGCCTGACGGATCACGATTGACGTCGATCACCGTGCGCGAAATCGCGGTATGGACCACCGTCGCGCCGAGGTTCGCCGCAAAATCATAGAGCCGGTCGATCCACCAGTCAGCATCGCGCCGCGCCAGCCACGGCGAGACCAGCTTCTTGTCGAGGTCCGCCAGGTCTGTTCCGGTGTGTGGCATGCTGACCACCAGTGGCGCGTCACCGCGCCTGACGGTCAGCCAGTTCGGGTTGGTCATTGACGAGCCCCCGAAATCGTCGGCAGCGCAACCGAGCTTGCCGCCTTGATGACCGCCTCGCTGCGCACCATCGCAATCGCCTTTTCCATGTCCGGATGAAAATGGCGGTCGGTATCAAGATGCGGCACCTCGGCGCGAACCAGTTTACGTACCGCTTCCAGCGGCCCGCTCGACGCCAGCGGCTGGTGGAAATCGCAGCCCTGCGCGGCGGCCAGAAGTTCGATGCCGATGACAGCCGTGGCATTCTCGATCATCCCGATCAGGCGGCGCGCACCGTGCGCGGCCATCGAGACGTGGTCTTCCTGGTTGGCCGAGGTCGGAATCGAATCCACACTTGCCGGATAGGCTTTCTGCTTGTTCTCCGAGACAAGCGCTGCCGCTGTTACCTGCGGGATCATGAAGCCGGAGTTGAGGCCGGGCTTCGGTGTCAGGAACGCCGGCATGCCCGACAGCGCCGGATCGACCAGCATGGCGATGCGCCGTTCCGAAAGCGAACCGATCTCGCAGACGGCAAGCGCGATCATGTCGGCGGCGAATGCCACCGGCTCGGCGTGGAAATTGCCGCCTGAAAGCGCGGTATCATCCTCGGCGAAGATCAGCGG
>MKRZ01000153.1:5073-6493 GCA_001897075.1 Mesorhizobium sp. 61-13
CGCCGTTGGCTTCCGTTTCAAGCGTATCGGCAGCCTTGCGCAAAACGTCGAGCGCGGCACCCATCACCTGCGGCTGGCAGCGCAGGCAGTACGGGTCCTGCACGCGTTCGTCACCGACCCGGTGCGATTCACGGATCGCGCTTCCTGCCATCAGGTTGCGCAGCGTGTCGGCGGTTTCGATCTGGCCGTGATGCTTCCTCAAAAGATGGATGCGGGGATCGAACGGTGCGTCGGAGCCGCGCGCTGCGTCCGTCGAAAGCGCGCCAGCCACCAAAGCCGACTGGTAGAGCACTTCGGCCTCAAACAGCCCGGCCAGCGCAAAGGCCGTCGAGAACTGGGTGCCGTTGAGCAGCGCCAGCCCTTCCTTTGCGCCCAGCACCGCCGGCTCCAGCCCATGCGATACGAACGCGACTTGCGCCGGAAAACGGCCATGCGGCGTGAAGCAGTCACCGACGCCGATCATCGCGGCCGTCATATGCGACAATGGCGCGAGATCGCCCGATGCGCCAACCGACCCCTGCGACGGCACCACCGGGATGACATCGTTCGCCAGCATCGCCTCGAGCAACTCGACCGTCTTGGGGCGCACACCAGATGCGCCTTGCGCCAGACTGGCGAGCTTCAGCGCCATCATCAGCCGCACCACGGCAACCGGCATCGGTTCGCCAACGCCGGCGGCATGCGACAGCACGATGTTGCGCTGCAGGGTCTCGAGGTCGGAAGCCGGTATGCGCACGCTGGCCAGTTTGCCGAACCCGGTGTTGATGCCATAGACCGGCTCGCCCTTGGCGATGATGCGCGCCACGGCCTGCGCGCTCGCCTCGATCTTCGGCTTGCAGGCCGGGTCGAGCTTCGGCACTGCGCCGCGATAGATCGCGCGCCAGTCTGCAAGTGTGGCGTTGCCCGGGTTCAATACGAGTTCGCTCATTGTCCTCTCCAGATGCGCGCATGAAGCGGGTTGAACCCCATGCGATAAACGAGTTCCGCGGGCCGCTCGATGTCCCAGATGGCAAGATCGGCCCACTTGCCGGCTTCCAGCGTGCCGGTTTCGCCAAGCAGGCCGAGCGCCCTTGCCGCTTCGCGCGTCACGCCTGCAATGCACTCATCGACGGTCATGCCAAACAGCGTCGCGGCCATGTTCATGGTCAGCAAAAGCGAGGTCAGCGGCGAGGTGCCCGGATTGCTGTCGGTCGCCACCGCCATTTTCGTTCCATGCGCCCGGAACAGGTCGATCGGCGGCTTCTTCGTCTCGCGAATGAAATAATACGCTCCCGGCAGGATCACCGCTACCGTCCCGGCCTTGGCCATAGCCGCAGCGCCGGCCTCGTCGGTATACTCCAGATGGTCGGCCGACAGGGCGCTGTAGCGGGCGGCCAGTGCCGCGCCGTGCAGGTTCGAAAGCTGATCAGCATGCAGCTTG
>MKRZ01000153.1:6632-7104 GCA_001897075.1 Mesorhizobium sp. 61-13
TCGATATAGCCGTCCTTGTTGCCGGAAAATTCCGGCGGCAGCGCATGCGCGCCGAGGAAACTCGTTTTGACGGTGACCGCGCGTTCTCCGCCAAGCCGGCGCGCAGCGCGCAGGGCCTTGGCCTCGTTTTCCCGGTCAAGGCCGTAACCTGACTTGATTTCGACGGTTGTCACGCCTTCAGCCATCAAAGCGTCGAGACGTGGCAGCGATTGCGCGACAAGCTCGTCTTCGCTTGCGGCACGCAGCGCCTTGACCGAGGACACGATGCCGCCCCCTGCCCGCGCAACTTCCTCATAGGTCGCACCGGCCAGCCGCATCTCGAATTCGTTGGCGCGGTTTCCCGCATAGACAAGATGCGTGTGGCAGTCGATCAGGCCGGGCGTAATCCAGCGACCCTCGCAATCGACTGTTTCCGCATGTGCCGGTGCAGCGGGCATCTCGGCTTCCGGGCCGGCATAGACGATGCGCCCGT
>MKRZ01000154.1:0-2079 GCA_001897075.1 Mesorhizobium sp. 61-13
GATTGATGCCCTTGATCTGGATGAAGCGCGGCTTGCCGTCCGAGAAGCAGGTGCCGGCAATGGCGCGTGTTCTGTGCTCGGTCTTCACCGTCAGCTTGATGTAGCCGTCGAACACGCCGGACTTGTCGCGCTTCACCTCGGCAACGATTATGCCGCGCTCCTTCACCATGATCGGCGCGGACACCATGTTGACGTCGGAGACCTGCGGCCGGATCAGGCCGGCAAGCGTGGCACTGATCAGCGCGCGCGTGTTCATCGTCGCCGTCTGCCCGTCGAACAGAATCTCTACTTCCTTGATCGGGTCTTCCGTGACCTGTCCGACAAACGCGCCCAGCACTTCCGCCAGCTTGACGAACGGCTTCAGGCGCGGCGCTTCCTCCGCCGTGATGGCCGGCATGTTGATGGCGTTGGAAACCGCGCCCTTGATCAGGTAATCCGACATCTGCTCGGCCACCTGAAGCGCCACGTTTTCCTGCGCTTCCTCGGTGGAAGCACCCAGATGCGGCGTGCAGACGACATTTTCCAGGCCGAACAGCGGGCTTTCCGTTGCCGGCTCGACCTCGAACACATCGATGCCGGCGCCTCCCACCTTGCCGCTCTTCAGCGCCGCCACGAGGTCGGCCTCGACGATCAGCCCGCCGCGCGCGCAATTGATGATGCGCACGCCGTCTTTCATTTTCGAAATCGCCTCGGCATTGATGATGCCGCGCGTCTTGTCGGTCATCGGCGTATGCAGCGTGATGAAATCGGAGCGCAAGAACAGTTCGTCCAGTTCCACCTTGTCGACGCCAAGCTCTTCGGCCCGGCTGTCGGACAGGAAGGGATCGAAGGCAACGACGTGCATCTTGAGGCCGACGCCGCGCGTCGCCACGATGGAGCCGATATTGCCACAACCGATGACGCCAAGCGTCTTGCCGGTGATCTCGACGCCCATGAAGCGGTTCTTCTCCCACTTGCCGGCCTGCGTCGAGGCATTGGCCTCGGGCAGCTGCCGGGCAAGCGCGAACATCAGCGCAACGGCGTGCTCGGCGGTGGTGATCGAATTGCCGAACGGCGTGTTCATGACGATGATGCCTCGGCGCGATGCCGCAGGAATATCCACATTGTCGACGCCGATGCCGGCGCGGCCGACAACCTTCAGGTTGGTCGCCGCACCGAGCAGCTTTTCGGTGACCTTGGTGGCCGATCGGATGGCGAGGCCGTCATACTGGCTGATGATCTCAAGCAGCTTTTCCTTGTCCTTGCCGACCTCGGGCAAATAGTCGACGTCGACGCCGCGATCCTTGAAGATCTGCACGGCGGTGGGGGAAAGCTTGTCGGAAACAAGAACGCGGGGCATTGGCTTGGTCCTTATGTCGGCGCTGCCTTCATCAAAGGCGCAGCGCAAAGTTCGGTGAAAGTGGAATGGGTGGGGGGCTTGGGAGGCAGCGGCCCCCACCCTGGCCTTTTCAGGCCCTGTTCGTCAGGCGGCAGCCTTGAGGCCGGCCTTCTGCTGGGCAAAAGCCCAGTCCAGCCACGGCAACAGCGCTTCGACATCGGCAGTCTCGACCGTCGCGCCGCACCAGATGCGCAGGCCGGCAGGCGCATCGCGATAATGGCCGATGTCATAGGCCACGCCTTCCTTGTCCAGCAACGACACCAACCCCTTGGCGAAAGCGGCCTGGCCGTCTGCGTCGAGTGCCGCAACCGCCGGATCGACGATCGACAGGCAAACGGAGGTGTTCGACCGTGTCGCCGGATCGATGGCCAGATGGCCGAGCCACGGCGAGTCCGCCACAAAGCGCTCGATTGCCGCCGCATTGGCATCGACGCGCGCCCTCAGCGCCGCCAACCCGCCAATGGCCTTGGCCCAGCCAAGCGTGTCGAGATAGTCCTCCACGCACAGCATCGACGGCGTGTTGATCGTCTCGCCCTTGAAGATGCCTTCGATAAGCTTGCCATTCGAGGTCAGGCGGAAGATCTTCGGCAGCGGCCATGCCGGCTTGTAGCTTTCCAGACGCTCGACAGCGCGCGGGCTGAGGATCAGCATGCCGTGTGCGCCCTCGCCACCCAGCACTTTCTGCCAGGAGAAAGTCACCA
>MKRZ01000154.1:2382-2716 GCA_001897075.1 Mesorhizobium sp. 61-13
ACCACAGCGCCATCTCGACCGCACCGGTGTCCGGGCAGGCACGATGCCGATGCGATGCGTCGAAGGCACTTCGAGCACCTCGCGCGTCAGGTCGATCGCCTGTTCGAGCTTGGCCTTGCCGATCTTGGCGCGGTGCGAACGGCCAAGCACGGCGTCGTTCAGCGCCTCAACCGACCAGCCGGGACGTTTTGCACAAGGACCAGAAGAAAAATTGGGATTTGCCGGACGCACGTCCGGCTTGGGGAAAGTCGTCATCGTGGTCTATCCTTCCAGATAGTAAGCTCCTCGTTGGGGAGGAGTGGCCCACGGACGGCGATATGCCTCAACTTGCCGG
>MKRZ01000154.1:2871-18636 GCA_001897075.1 Mesorhizobium sp. 61-13
CCGACCTTGATCTGGTGATTGTCGACACCCTTCTGGATCGAATAGGCCGAAGCACTGTCGAGCCGCGCATATTCTGCGTCCGGGGCCGACATGAACTGGTAGCCGAGATCGACGACCACGTTCTTGGACAACTGATAGGCAAGGCCGGCGTTAAGCGTGTAGGCCACCGAATACTGTGTCTTGCTGTCGGTCAGGCTGGTGCTGTTGGCAGGCGTCACGAGGTCCGTAAAGGCCAGGCTTGCATCCCGCTTGCTCTGGAACACGCCGATGCCCGCGCCGATGTAAGGCGTCACACCGACATAGGTGCCGAGATCGACATAACCGTTGACCATCGCCACACGCGCGCTGTTTTCAACACGAGACGTCGCGATATCTACGCCGGGGTTCGATTCAAAGGCGCTGACCTCATTGCCCGGCATGATGCCGAAGTTGATGTCGCCGCGCAGATAATCGTTGAAATGGTAGCCGAAGCCGACACTGGCGAATACCGGCTGGTCGCGTTCTGAGTAAGCGACCGTGGGTGAACCGAAGTCGACATTGCTGTAGCTGTCATTGGCAAGATACGCGACGTCGCCGCGCAGATACCAACCCGAGCCGATTTCGACCGGCGTATATTCTGGCGCTTGATCGACGTAGATCGGCGGATCGTAGTCAGCCGCCAGAACCGCCGTGAAAGGCAGAGCAACCGTTGCGGCCAATGCCAGCGCAATGCGAGATTTCAGCTTCATGTCACCAACTCCCGAGGTTGGCGCTGGTAGAATCGGAAATGCCCAGCCGCCGTTTCGAGAGTATTGTTAACCATACAGGTTAAGTGGCGGTTAAGGATAACAGGAAGTTACGAAATGAATTTCGCGCGGCCCGACAGCACTTGCCGGGCCCCAAAACGAAAACCGCCCGGCACTAGGCCGGGCGGTGTTTCGACTTGACCTTGGAAAGGTCGTTACTTGGTGTAGACCGGTTCCGGCTCGTAGGCCACCTGCGGTTCGTCGCACTTGCTGTTTCCGTTGAAGGAGTAGCGAAGGCCGCCGCGCACTTCATGCACATTGAGGCCACGATCGAAGCCCGGGCCCGCGCCGCCGCCGGCGTCGAGTTCGAACATCCGGCCGCCATTGATGTGGCTGAAGCGGTAGCCGACATCCACGTCGAGATTGCGCGTCAGGCAGTAGGATGCACCGGCCGAGAGCGAGTAGGCGAAGCGCCAGCCCTTGCCGCCGCCATGCTCCGTCACGGTGCAGGTGGTGGGGTCGGTCGGATCGGTACAAATCTGGTTGTTGAGCGTGTCCCACTTCACATGCGCGCCGCCGATGCCGCCGCCGATGTAAGGCGTAACCTTGTGCCAGGTGCCGAGATCGACATAGGCGTTGGCAAGCAGCAGCCATGCCGAATAAGCCGTTGTGTCAACCGACGTGCAGGGCGTGCCGCCGCAATCCCCAAAGGTCGCGCCGCGGAACTTGGACTTTGCCAGCCAGTCCAGCGTCACGTCAGTGCGCAGGTGCTCGTTGATCTGGTAGCCCACGCCGGCGCCGGCGGAAAAGGCGCTCTTCAAGCTGCCTTCGGTGAAGGAATTGGTGCCGGGCGGTGGCCCGTAGACGATGTAGTCGGCGCCCCGGAACTTCGACCAGTGATAGTCGATGTCGCCACGGATATACCAGCCGCCATAGTCGGCCGCCTCCTGATAGACGACAGGCGGAGCCTGGTCCACCACCGGCTCCATGATGTCCGCCGCAAACACCGGACCGGCAAAACCGATCGCAACCGCAGCCAACATCGCCTTCTTTGCGAAACTGAACATCCTCGTCACCCCTGAATGTCGGGACCCACAACCTGCCCGAAACTAATTGAGTTCGACGTGGATAATGAATTGCAAAGGTTAAGGGCCGTTTAACCTTGAAAATTAACCAAGACTCTTTGCGATTTCGGTCTTGGCATGAGGTCGCCCTCGTCCGACGGCCATGAAAAAGGCCCGCCGAAGCGGGCCTTGGCAAAGCCGGTTTCCTGCCGCGTCAGGCCGCGTTTCTGGCCTGCGAAATGACCGTCACCAAATCGTCCACCACGGTCTCGACCAGCTTCTGGTCGTCGCCTTCCGCCATAACGCGGATCAGCGGCTCGGTACCGGAAGGACGAATGACCAGTCGTCCCGACTTGCCCAGCCTGTCGCGCGCCTCGTCGATCGCCTGCTTGACCTGCGTATCCTCAAGCGGCGCGCCGCCGGAAATGCGCACATTCTTCAAAAGCTGCGGCACCGGCTCGAACTTCTTCGAGATTTCGCTGACCGGCTTGTTCTGCCGCTTGATGCAGGCCAGCACCTGAAGCGCCGAAACCAGCCCGTCGCCGGTGGTGGAGAAATCGGACAGCACGATATGGCCGGACTGTTCGCCGCCGACGTTCAGCCCGTGCGCGCGCATATGCTCGACGACATAACGGTCGCCGACCTTGGTGCGGTGCAGTTGCAGCTTGATGCCTTCGAGGAACCGTTCGAGGCCGAGGTTCGACATGATCGTGGAGACAACGCCGCCGCCGGCCAGGCGTCCATTCTGCAGCCAGGATTCCGCGATCAGCGCCATGATCTGGTCGCCATCGACGATCTCGCCGTTCTCGTCGACGATGACGACGCGGTCGGCGTCGCCGTCGAGCGCGATGCCGATATCGGCGCGTACCTCATGCACCTTCTTCTGAAGGCCGAGCGGATGGGTCGAGCCGCATTCCTTGTTGATGTTGAAACCGTTCGGATCGTCGTTGATGGCGACGACTTCCGCGCCGAGTTCCCAAAGGGCAGCCGGAGCAACCTTGTAGGCAGCACCATTGGCGCAGTCTACCACGATCCTGAGGCCCGATAGCGACATCGAGCGCGGCAGCGTGCGTTTGGCGAACTCGATATAGCGGTCATGGACGCCGTCGACGCGCTTGGCCCGGCCAAGCCCGTCGGAATCGGCCAGCGCCATCTCGATGTCCTCGTCGAGCATCGCCTCGATCCGCTCTTCTATCTCGTCGGAGAGCTTGTATCCGTCAGGGCCGAACAGCTTGATGCCGTTGTCGTGATAGGGATTGTGCGACGCCGAGATCATCACGCCGATGTCGGCGCGCAGCGAGCGCACCAGCATGGCAACCGCAGGTGTCGGAATGGGGCCTAGCAGGAAGACGTCCATGCCGGCGGCGCACAGTCCGGCCACCAGCGCGTTTTCGATCATATAGCCGGAAAGCCGCGTATCCTTGCCCAGCACGACGCGATGACGGTGGCTGCCGCGATGAAACGAAAGGCCCGCCGCCATGCCGACACGCATGGCAATCTCGGCTGTCATCGGAAACTTGTTGGCCCGCCCCCGGATCCCGTCGGTACCGAAATAACGTCCCATCAATTGTTTTCCCTGGCGGTTTCGACAGCAGCATCTAATGCCATAGCCGTCAAAAAATCGATTATCACATTGTGTGATCTAAGGTTACGATTCCTTAGAAAATCGTTCGTTTGGCGTAAATTTCCCGGACTTTATCAGCTAATCGCCGGGATTTTCGAGTTTTCTGCACGGCGCGGCCGGTCGTCAACGCACGCCGTTCGCACCCTTACACAACACCCGAACCCAAACCAAACGCCGCAGCAAATGCCGCGGCGTTGTCTGCTTGGCAGAATATGGATCAGCCTTGCGGCTGGGGCTCCATGCCGCCTTCGGGCTCCGAGCCCTTCTTCTTGCCGCGCGCCGTTCCTCCGGCCTTCGGCACGGCAGAACCACGCGACGGCGGAGTGTCGTCGCCAATGTCGCGCGCGGGCTTGGCGCCGTCCATGATGCCGCGCAGTTCATCACCGGTCAGCGTCTCGTACTCGAGCAGCGCTTCGGCAACCGCGACGAACTTGGACTTGTTCTTCGTGATGATCCTGCGGGCTTCGGTTTCACCGTATTCGATCAGGCGGCGCACTTCTTCGTCGATCAGCTTTGCCGTCTCTTCCGACATGTTGGTGCTCTGCGCCACGGAATGGCCGAGGAACACCTCCTGTTCGTTGGAACGGTAGCGCACGCGGCCGAGCTTCTCGGACATGCCCCATTCCATCACCATCGAGCGGGCAAGGTTGGTAGCCATCTGGATGTCACCCGATGCGCCGGTCGTCACCTTGTCCTTGCCGAAGGTGATAATTTCCGCCTCGCGACCACCAAACAGCATCACCAGCCGGGCCAGCGCCTTTTCATAGGTCCAGTTGTAGCGATCCGACTCCGGCAGCGTCATCACCATGCCCAGCGCACGGCCGCGCGGAATGATCGTCGCCTTGTGGATGGGGTCTATGGTGGCCGCCAGCATCAATGCGATGATGGCGTGGCCGGCTTCGTGATAGGCGGTGTTCTTCTTCTCCTCGGGCGTCATCGCGAGCGAACGGCGCTCCGCGCCCATCATGACCTTGTCCTTGGCGTCCTCGAACTCCTGCATGGTGACGAGACGCTTGTTGCGCCTTGCCGCCATCAGCGCGCTCTCGTTGACCAGATTGGCAAGGTCGGCACCCGAGAACCCGGGCGTGCCGCGCGCGATGATCTTGAGGTCGACATTCGGCGCCAGTGGCACGTTGCGAACGTGAACCTTGAGGATCTTCTCGCGTCCGTTGACGTCGGGATTGGGCACAGTGACCTGGCGATCGAAACGGCCCGGACGCAGCAGCGCCGGATCGAGCACGTCCGGACGGTTGGTCGCGGCGATGAGGATAATGCCCTCATTGGCTTCGAAGCCGTCCATTTCGACCAGCAACTGGTTCAGCGTCTGCTCGCGTTCGTCGTTACCACCACCGAGACCGGCACCGCGATGACGGCCAACCGCGTCGATTTCATCGATGAAGATGATGCATGGCGCGTTCTTCTTGGCCTGCTCGAACATGTCGCGCACGCGGCTCGCGCCGACGCCGACAAACATTTCCACGAAATCCGAACCGGAGATGGTGAAGAACGGCACATTGGCTTCGCCGGCGACGGCGCGCGCGATCAGCGTCTTACCGGTGCCGGGAGGGCCGACCAGCAGCACGCCGCGCGGGATCTTGCCGCCGAGGCGCTGGAACTTCTGCGGATCGCGCAGGAACTCGACGATCTCCTCGAGGTCTTCCTTGGCTTCGTCCACGCCGGCAACGTCCTGGAAGGTGACGCGTCCGTGCGCCTCGGTCAAAAGCTTGGCCTTCGACTTGCCGAAGCCCATGGCGCGGCCGGAGCCGGACTGCATCTGGCGCATGAAGAATATCCATACGCCGAGGATCAGGATCATCGGCAGCCACGAGATCAAATAGCCGAACAGCGTGTTGGAGCCGTCCGTCTCGGGGCGCGCATTGATGGTGACGTTCTTCGCCTCCAGCCGCGAAACCAGCGACGGATCGCCGGGCGAATAGGTCTGGAAGCCAGCGGCGCTGTCGGAATAATTGCCGCTGATGCGGTCGCCGGCAATCGTCACCGACTTCACGCGGCCCGAATTCACGTCCAGCAGGAACTGCGAATAGGGGACATCCGTCGAAGCTCCGCGCGTCTGCGGCGTCTGGAACAGATTGAAGAGAGCGATAAGCAGGACGGCTATGATCGCCCACAGCGCAAGGTTGCGATAGTTCGGATTCATCTATTGTCCCGTTGGCGGCGAGCGTTTGCCGCACATGTTGAAAGAAGCTTTAGCCTCAGCTTATGCCTAACATAGGCAGCCCACATGCCCTTGCCAAGCGCAACCGCGCGGCTCGGTTAAGTCTTCGACCATGGTCTATCGTCCGGCGCGTCACATAACGGTGATCGCGGCACTTCGGGCGCACCGAGCAGATCGGACATGGCACGCGCGGCCTTCAGGTCGAACGAGGGCAGGAAGTGCGCCCAGGGCGCGACCACAGGTGTGGCAGACGGACCTCCGGAAGCTGCAATATCTTCAATCAAACCAAGGCATTCGGTGCCCCGCCACAGCGCAGGCTCCGCACCAAGCGCCGCGCGCGCAAGGCTTTTCGGCACGGCATCGCCGGCCTGTTCGGCAAGCTTGGCTGCACAGGCCGGGCCGGCGGCAGCGATCAACAAGCCAGCATCCGCGTCGCCGAAAGTGATCTGCCGACGGCCATCCCACAAAAGACTTTGCGCCGCCGGAGCCGGAGCGGGCAGACCACGTGCTTCCCTATGGAGAAATATGCCGCCGCGCCTGGCATCCACCGTCACCCGCGACAATGTGGCGCGAAGCTTGCCGCTGTTCAGCCGGTCGAACAGGGCTGCCGTTCGCGCCGCGTCGGGCAGGAACGGCACCCCGCCGAAGCTGGCCAAAATGATACGCAGCGCATAGATCGCGGCATCGCGGTCGCTGACCTCCGCGAACGCCGGGTCGAGCCGGACAAGCCCCCGCACCGGCTGGCTTGCGAACGAGCCGACAAGACCGGCTGCCCCTTCCCCAAGCTCGATGCGCCGCAGCGCGGCCTTGGCTACAACGCCGGTGGCCGCCGTCACCCCCTCGCCCCTGATTGCAGCGCGCACGCGGGGGCGCTCATAGGCAAGATCGGTATTGGTCGGATCGTCGATCCAGCGCACGTCGCGTTGTCGCAACGCGTCCCGCAAGGTCTCACGCCTTGCATCGAGCAGCGGACGCACAATCCAGACGGCGCCATCGTAAAGCGTGGCAGGCGCCATGCCGGCAAGGCCGCGCCCGTCATCCGCCGAGTTGCGCTCACGGCGCATCATTATCGTCTCGGTTTGGTCGTCGGCGGTATGGCCGGTCAACACCATGCCAATGCCTTCGGCGCGGGCTGCCTCGGCCAGCAGCCGGTAGCGCGCCTCGCGCGCCGCAGCCGGAATGCCGGTGGAGGGTTTTTCCCCAGTCCAGACCATGGTGCGATGGACGATGCCGAGACGCCCACAAAGCGCTTTCACGGCAACAGCTTCACCTGCGGAGGCAGGCCGCAACGCATGATCGACCGTCACCGCGACAAGTCTGGCGGCGGGTGCAAGGCGTTCGAGATAGTCTTTGAGAAGAATGAGCAGGGCGGTGGAGTCGCTGCCGCCGGAGACGGCTGCAATCGCGCCGCTGGAAAAATCGATATTGGAAAAGAAGGAGGTCTCGGCTTCCGCTGAAGCCGCTAGGGCAACATGCATTGCGGTTGCCCCGGCATCAGCAGGACGCGAGCGCCCGCTCCTGTTTCACGCGCTCCTTGAGCGTGCCGGAAGCGTTGGGGTAGCGCTTGCCGATCTCGCCGAAGGTGGCGCAGGCAACATCGCGCTGGTTGAGGCCGACCAGCGAGACGCCGAGCTTCAGCATCATGTCGGGAGCCTTCTTGGCCTTCGGGTAGTCCTTGCTTGCCGCGAGGAAAATCTCGGCCGCATCGCGGTACTTCTGCTGTCCAAGCAGCGATTCACCCAGCCAGTAATGCGCGTCGGCCGACTTGGTGTCCTTCGGGAAACGCGTGATGTAGTCGCGGAACCCTTGCTCGGCGGTGCCGTAGTCGCCCGACAGGATGAACTGGTAGGAATTGCGGTAAAGCTCGTCGGCATTGTCCGTCTGCGGCAGCGCCGCGACAATCGAACCGCCGCTGGTTCCCGCCTGCGTGTTCACGGAAGGGCTGTTAACCGCGGAACTGTCCCCGGTCGCCGTCGTCGATTGCGTGTTGCTGCCGGCATCGATCACATTGCCGTTCTTGTCGACGGTGATGGTACCGAAGGTCTTGGGCGGCGCGCCAGTGCCGGTGCCTGTGCCTGGAATAACCTGGCCGGGATCGCCCGTGCCGGAATCGATGATGACGTCCTCGACGGACGATCCCCCGGCGAGGTCGCCGGAGGTCGAAGGCTCTTCCGTGGCGGCTCCGGCAACCGAACTATCGGTCGCCTCGCCAGCATCGGACTTCTTCTGGGTTGCAGGTGCAGCGCCACCCGAGCCCTCAAGCTGCTGCAAGCGGAACTCGTTGTCTTCCTGCTGCTTGCGAATCTGCTCCTGCATCTGCAGAATCTGGAAGTTGAGCTCCTCTACCCGGCCGGTCAGGGCGCGAATCTGCTCTTCCAGCCCGGCCGTGCCGGCCGACTGGGCAAGCTGCACATTGCTTTCAGTCTGGTTGTTCGAACCCTTGTTGCCGAACACGCCCGGCAAACCGATGCTGGGCAGGTGGAAACCGCTATTGGCTGGCACCGAAGTTGCAGTGCCGCTCGCCAGGGCTGCCGCCCCGGAAAAGAGCAACGCCGCCAGCGTGCCGCTCAGGATTGTTCTTAGATGCATATGCCTCTCGCCGTGATTGTAAAAACCCCAATCGAACGCCTGCCCAAGCATTGAAGGGCAGGCGGGACCCGCTTCTAACAGGACGCGAGACTTCGGCCAAATTTTGTTTCGACCTTCACGAAACGAAAAAGGCGGCCCGAAGGCCGCCTTTCCGGTAAATTCTGTTGCATTTATGCCGATCAGGAACCGGCGCCACCCAGCGTGGTGACCGCGCGGCGGTTCTGCGACCAGCAGGAGATGTCGTCGCAAACGGCGACCGGACGTTCCTTGCCGTAGGAAATCGTCTTGATGCGGCCGGCGTTGACGCCCTGGCCAGCCAGGTAGTCGCGGGTGGCGGCAGCGCGGCGTGCGCCGAGCGCGAGGTTGTATTCACGCGTTCCGCGCTCATCGGCGTGGCCTTCGACCACGATCGAATACTGCGAGTACTTGTTCAGCCACTGTGCCTGTCGGGCCAGCGTCTGCTGGGCGTCGGCGCGGATGGAGGTGGAATCGGTGTCGAAGAAGATGCGGTCGCCGATATTGACGGTGAAGTCCTGTGCCGAACCCGGCGTCGCTGCGCCCGCGCCGCCAAGGCCGAGGTCGCCTGCGTTGTTCGGCGATTTCTTCGAAGCACAGCCTGCGATCGCCAGCGAGGCGACCAGTGCGATCATGACCGGATTTGCTGCAAGTTTTGCGATACGGCGCATGCCGCCTCTCCTTCGCATTCGAGTGATTTCGTTGATCTGCCAGTAACCACGTTTGGGTTAACCGGCGTTCAAGAAACACGGTTAAAATTCAGTTTCAGCCGCCGTCCGCGGCCCTTTTCAAGCACTTGCTTCCCGCTGTAGGGCCAAATGCGGCCAAAAGGCGACAAAGCCTTGAAAAAGGGGCATTGCGCCCCCTTTTCGGGATAAACCATCTAGCCGGCGACTATTCGAGCAGCGGCGACCAGGCCGGGTCGGAACCGTAGTTCGCCGTCGGGATCGGCTGTTCGTTGCGACCAGTCAGGTCTATCGAGAAAAGCTTCGGACCGCCGCCGCCCGCAGCATCGCGGAAGAACATCAGCACGCGCCCGTTAGGTGCCCAGGTCGGGCCCTCCTGCTGGAAGCCGGACGACAGGATGCGCTCGCCCGAGCCGTCCGTGCGCATGACGCCGATCTGGAATTCACCGCCGGATTGCTTGGTGAAGGCGATGAGGTCGCCGCGCGGCGACCACACAGGCGTCGAATAGACGCCGTCGCCGAAGGAGATGCGGTTCTGGCCAGAACCGTCAGCACCCATGAGGTAGATCTGCGCACGACCGCCGCGATCCGATGTGAACACGACCTGGCTGCCGTCCGGAGAATAGGACGGCGAGGTGTCGATGGCGGTCGAATTGGTCAGTCGCGTGGTGTTGCGGCTTCTCAGGTCCATGGCGAAGATGTTGGAATTGCCGTCGTCGCGCAGCAGGCTCATGATGACCTTCTGCCCATCGGGCGAAAAGCGCGGCGCAAACGTCATGCCGGGGAAATTGCCGACAAGCTCGCGCTGCCCGGTCTCGATCTGCAGCAGATACACCTTCGGCTGGCCGCTTTCATACGACATGTAGGTGATTTCCTGCCGGTTCGGCGAGAAGCGCGGCGTCAAGACGATCGACTTGCCGTCGGAAAGGAAGCGCGCGTTCGCGCCATCCTGGTCCATGATGGCGAGCCGCTTCTTGCGCGCATTCTTGGCGCCCGACTCGTCGATATAGACGACGCGCGTATCGAAATAGCCCTTTTCGCCGGTCAGCCGCTCATAGATTGCATCGGCGATGATGTGGGCGACGCGGCGGGTGTTGGTATCGTTGGCGAAGAACTGCTCGCCGGAAAGCTGCTGGCCGGCAAAGGTGTCCCACAGCCGGTATTCGGCGCGCACGCGGCCGTCAGCTTCCTTGCTGACGCGGCCCGTCACCAGCGCCTGGGCGTTGATGACCTTCCAGTCGTCGAAGCGCGGCGCAACATCGGGATTGGATATCTTTTCGATGAACGCGCCCTTGTCGATCGGCGCAAACAGGCCGGAACGCTTGAGGTCGGCGGTCACGATGCCGGAAATCTCTGCGCCCAGCGCATCGCCGGCGAGGAAATCGGTGATCGCGATCGGCAACGGCTCGATCGTGCCCTTGTTGACGTCGATTTCCACCAGCGCATGTGCGGGGACGACGGCAAATCCGCCGATGCCACCGGCAAGTGCGGCAGCCATGACCAGCGTTTTCAAGAGTTTCTTCATAAATTCAGCCTCGTTCTGTCCTGTCCGGCATTAGCTTCTGAGGTTGGGGATTCAGGTCAGGACGAGCCGAAAATGACGGATATCGAGAACCGGCGCGCAATGTACGTGAAGGTACATGAGCACCGGAAGCGCAGATATCCGACATTTGCAGGCCGTCATCACCTGAATCCACCTAGAACATGTCGCTCGGATCGAAATTCACCACCACTTCCGACCAACTGTCATATTTGTCGGACGGAAGGTTGAAGGGCGCGCACTTCTGCACCGCCCGAACCGCGGATTCCGCGGCAGTTCTGCCCGGACCCGACGCAGCGCCGCCCGCGATGATCTCCGGCCTGCCTTCCAGCACGCCGGACGGATCGAGATGGAAGCGTACCGAAACCTTGAGCATCGCCGCGTCGTCAACGCCGGCCGGAATGCTCCAGCAGCCGCCAAGCTTCTGGCGCAGCGCATCCATCTCGTTTTGCGACAGCCGGTTGCCGCCGGTCGACTTGTCACCGCCAAGCGACGCTTCCTGGGTCGAGCGCTTGGCGCCGCCGCCGGAAGGCTTTTGCTTGTTGAGCAGCGCCGCCACTTCGTCGGCGTTGAATTCCTTGTCTTCCGACTTCGGCTTCGATGCCGCTTCCTTGACCGGCTTTTCCGAATCCTTGCGGTCCGGCGCCTTGGCTGTTTCAGCCTCAGCCGGCTTCGGCCGCGGCTTCATCTCGGGAACCGGCGCGGAGTCCGGCAGTTGCGCGGCCTCGGCCGGCTTCTGCTCGGCGGCAATCGCCTCTGCAACCGCATCCGGCTTGACGGCAGCCGTCTTTTCTTCGGTCGGCTGCTGCGGCGGATCGGGTTCCTTGACCGGGTCGGGCTTCACCTCTTCCTTGGGCTGCGGCACCGGCGTCACATCCGTGGCGGGAACCGGCTTCGGCTCTTCCTTCGGCTTCTGCACCTCTTCCGGCTTGGGCTGTTCCTTCGGCTCAGGCGCGGGCGGGGTAGCGGCAGCGGTATCGACCGGCTTCGGCTTTGCTTCCGGCGTGATCGGCTTCTTGGTGTCGACGCTGTTTTCGCCGACATCCTGGGCGTCCGCGACGATATCCGGACGCTTGGTCGGCATTGGCGCCGCCTTCTCCTTCATCGTGGCCTTCTTGTCGCCCTGCTGGATCTGGGTGATTTCCTCGAGCGGCACGATATCGACAGGCAGCGCCTCGACGTCGGTTACCTCGAAGGCAGCCGGCGCCGACAGCGAAAACAGCCCGACAACGAGCACCGCCGCATGCATGACCACCGATGTCGTGAGGCCGACCTTCAAGATTGCTATTCCTGTTCCTGAAGCGTGACGAGGCCGAGGTTCTTGTAGCCGGCGGCCGAGATGCGGGCCATGACCTTCATCACCGTGCCGTAGTCGGCGGTCTTGTCGCCGCGCACATAGATGCGTTCCTCATAGCCTGTCTTGGAAATCGCCTCGAGTTTCGGCACCACCTCTTCGAGCGGGATTTCCGTTTCCTGCAGATAGATCTGGCCGGTCTCGTTGACCGAGACGGTGATCGGCTGCGTGTCCGAATTCATCGGCTTGGCCTGCGTCTCCGGCAGGTCGATCGGCACGCCGACCGTCAACAGCGGCGCCGCCACCATGAAGATGATGAGCAGCACCAGCATGACGTCGACAAACGGCGTCACGTTGATTTCCGACATCAGCGTGTTGCGGCGACCGCGCCTGCCGCGCCCGCCTCTGGCTCCACCGCCTGTACCCAATGACATTCCCATGATCGAACCTCAGGCTGCCTTGGCGACTTTTTCATCGATTTGGCGCGACAGTATGGCGGAGAACTCATCCGAGAAGCCCTCCATGCGCGCCGCCAGCTTGCCGGCATCCGATGACAGCTTGTTGTAGGCGATAACCGCCGGAATGGCCGCGAGCAGGCCGATTGCCGTTGCGAGCAGCGCTTCCGCGATGCCGGGCGCAACCACCGCGAGGCTGGTCGACTTCGAACCGGCGATGGCCTGGAAAGACGTCATGATGCCGACGACGGTGCCGAACAGGCCGATGAACGGGGCTGCCGAGCCGATGGTGGCGAGGAAGCCCAGCCGGCCTTCCAGCCGCTCCATCTCGCGCGTCAGCGCAAGGTCCATCGCCTTGTCGATGCGCGTCTGCAGTCCGAGCGGCGACTTCGCGCCCTTCTCGAAGCTCTTCTTCCATTCGCGCATTGCGGCGACGAAGATCGAGCTCATGCCCGAGGTCTTGCGGTCGGCCAGCGTGCGGTAGAGCTCCTCCAGCGACTGCCCCGACCAGAAAATCTGCTCGAAGCGGTTGAGCGCCAGTTTCATGCGGCTATACGAGATGACCTTGTCGACCACGATGGCCCATGTCCAGATCGAGGCGCCGAGCAGGCCGATCATGACCAGCTTGACCACCCAGTTGGCCTGCATGAACAGAGCCCAGATCGACAGTTGCGCTGCCGGTTCGGCGAGAGCGATATTTTCCATCCAAACGTTCCTTAAAACTTCCCGGGCGTGGCTCTCTGCTAGCCCACGGCGCATTACCCCTTGTGGCCCGTACGCGCGAACCTGTCGGAAATGCCCCAAATAGCGCTGATAGCGGCCTTTTCAGGGCAAATCTTGGTGAAACGAAGGCGCACGATTCCCGTTAATTCTCATCAATCCGTTCATGAACCGTTATCGTTAAGGATGAGTTAGGGCCAAACGGCGCGCGCTGCCGCATTTTGGCACAGGCGGCAAAAGCCGCGTCTGGCGGGATCGCGATGAGAACGGCCGGGTTATCTGCTTTCAGGGGAGCCGAAACTCAGTTTCTCGGCATGAATGCCGCGATCCATTCCTTCGGAAAGCGGCGCGGACGGCCGTTTTCGCCGATGATCGCGGCCTCAACCTTGGCTTCAACCAGTACATCTTCGCCGCGCTTCAATTGCTGCGCCATGAAAATGCGCGCGCCAGATACCTCCAGCGTGCGCGTTTCCACCGTCAGGATATCGTCGATGCGGGCCGGCGCGTGGAAATCGATTTCCATGCGCCGCACCACCCAGACGATCTTCTCGCCATGCTTGCCGTCTGCAAGCTCGGTATGGTGGACACCTGCCAGCCGCAGGAAATCGGAACGGCCGCGCTCGAAGAATTCGAGATAGCGGGCATGGTACACGACGCCGGAAAAATCGGTGTCGGCATAGTAGACCCGCGCCATCAGCCGGTGGCCGAACGGCGTCAGCGCCCCGGAAATGCCGGCTGTCAGGTCTTCCCCCGATTCACCATGAATGCCCATTGCGCTTTCCTTTTCATGCCCGCCAAGGCAGATGTCCTTCGCGATTTCGGACTTAGATGCGATGGCACCGTTGGGCGTGATGATCAAGGGCTTGGGGGCAGTTCTGTTGCTGCTCGCAGCACTTGCGCTGCCTGCCAACGCTGCAACCTTCACCATGAAGCGCGGCCTCAATCTCGACATCTGGACGACATGGCCCGGCGAAGACAAATGGGCCGACCGCGACGCGATCCTGCCCTATCCCGAATGGCGCAAATTCCTCACTGAGGCCGATCTTGAAGCCCTGAAAGCCTCCGGCTTCGATTTCCTGCGCATGCCGGTCGATCCGGCCCCCTTCCTGTCCGCCAAGACCGTTGCGTTGCGCGACGACCTCTACGCCAGCGTGCTGGAATCGGCGCGCATGGTGAACCGCGCCGGCCTGAAAGTCGTGGTCGACCTGCATCTCATCCCCGCTGGCGGCAACCGCAGCGTCGGCATGGGCGAGGTCATGGCCGACCCCGCCTTGTTCGACGCCTATGTCGAGGTCGTGCGAAAGATGGCGGCCACGCTCGCCGGCGAAGACCCGTCCAAGATAGCGTTCGAGCCGATGAACGAGCCGGTTGTGGATTGCGATGCCGACAACACCCATTCCTGGCCGGACAAGCTGCAGCGCCTTTACGCGGCGGCGCGCGCCTCGGCGACCAAGCTTACGCTCGTGCTTTCCGGCGGCTGCTACGCCAGCGCCGAGGCCCTGTCCAAAGTCGATCCGGCAGCCATCGCCGACGACAACGTCATCTGGACCTTTCACTCCTACGATCCGTTCCTGCTCACCCATCAGGGCGCGACATGGGCCGGCGATTTCATTCCCTATGTCACCGGCCTGCCCTACCCTCTGACCGCCGTCCCGCGCTCAGAGCTTGATGCCACGCTCGATATCATCCGCGCCCGCATCAAGGCGGAAGCTCCGTGGGCCCGCCGCAACGGCCTGCTCACCTATCTCGACGAACAGGTTGCACTGGTCGATAGCGACGAAAAGCTGCTCGAGATCCTGGACGCGCCATTCAGCAAGGTCGAGGCATGGGCCAAGGCCAACGGCATCAAGCCGGAAAATATCACGCTTGGCGAATTCGGAATGATCCGGCAGGAATACGGCAATCCCCATGTCATGCCCGCCAGGTACCGCGCCGCTTATGCCCGCGACATGATCGCCCGCGCCGAAGCGCACGGCTTCTCATGGTCGCTATGGGGGTATGGCGGCGCCTTCGGCGTCGTCGAAGCTTTCGAGGGCAAGAAGGCTGAGCCGGATGTGCTGGAGATGGCGAGAAAGCTGGCGAAGTAGGCTCTACTCCCCAGCCTAGCGCCCTCTCCAAAGCAAGTTTTGGCAGTTGAAGGGGGGCTCAGTCCTTACCCCCACCCCTAACCCCTCCCCGCAAGGGGGAGGGGGACTTTGTCGTTGCCGCTCCGGATGAATTCAATGGTGATTGACTCATGACGGACTGCGACGGGATTCCCCTCCCCCTTGCGGGGAGGGGTTAGGGGTGGGGGTAAACCCCATACGCGATGGCCACCGCTAGCGGATGGCAGCCACTTTACTCTTCCTGAAACAAACTTATCTGCTGCTGGGCAAGGTCGGCCGGCGCATCGAGCCCAAGATGCCGCCATGCATTGGCAGTCAGCACGCGACCGCGCGGCGTCCGCTGGATGAGCCCCTGCTGGATCAGGTAAGGCTCAATAATGTCCTCGATGGCATCGCGCGGCTCCGACAACCCCGCCGCGATGGTCTCGACGCCAACCGGCCCGCCGCCGAAATTATTGGCGATCATCGACAGATACCGTCGGTCGAGCGCATCGAGGCCGAGCCCATCGACCTCAAGCCTCGACAGCGCCTCGTCGGCAATCCTGCGATCGACATGGCCGTCGCCGGCCACCGCCGCGAAGTCGCGCACGCGCCGCAAAAGGCGACCGGCAATGCGCGGCGTGCCGCGTGCGCGCCTGGCGATTTCCACCGCGCCGTCATCACCAAGCGGCATGCCAAGGATGCGCGCGCCGCGCCTGACGATCAGTTCCAGTTCCTCGACGGTGTAAAAATTAAGCCGCACCGGAATGCCGAAGCGGTCGCGCAGCGGATT
>MKRZ01000154.1:18905-21198 GCA_001897075.1 Mesorhizobium sp. 61-13
TGCCGAGGCCCGGGGGACCGACGAACAGCACATGGTCGAGCGCCTCGCCGCGCCCCTTGGCCGCCTCGATGAACACTTTGAGGTTGGCGCGCGCCGCCGCCTGGCCGACAAACTCGTCCAGCACCTGCGGGCGCAAGGTCTGCTCGGCGTCCTCGCCGCGCTTTTCGGGTGTGATGAGACGGGGTGAAAGGCTCATTTACCTGTCCTGCCACGCCTCTCGCTCAGGGGCAAGCAAGGCGTCACCGCGCCAGTTCCTTCAGCCCGAGGCGGATCAGCTTGGCCGAATCGGCATCGTCGCCGGCAGCCTTCATGGCCGCCGCGACCGCATTGGCGGCGGTGTCGCGCGAATAGCCGAGATTGACCAGCGCCGACACAGCATCCGCAATCGGTGCCGGAGCGACCCCCTCGCCCAGTTCCTGTTTCAAACCGATGGTGCCGGAAGCGGAGCCGGCATAGGCCGGTGCCTTGTTCTTGAGCTCGGTGACGATGCGCTCGGCCACCTTCTTCCCGACGCCCGGCGCGCGGCTCACCATGGCGATGTCGCGCAGAGCAATCGCATTGGCGAGATCGGCGGGCGCCAGCGTGGACAGGATCGCCAGCGCCACCTTGGCCCCGACGCCCTGCACGTTGTTCATCAAGAGGCGGAACCACTCGCGCTCCAGCGCCGACTGGAAGCCAAAGAGGCGGATCATGTCCTCGCGAACATAGGTTTCGATGAACAACATCACCGCTTCGCCCGGCGCGGGCAGCGCTGCAAGCGTTCGCGCCGAACAGAAGGCGACGTAGCCCACGCCGTGCACATCGACGATGCAATGATCCTCGTCGATCTCGTCCAGCGTCCCCTTGAGCTTGCCGATCATGGTTGCCCCCCTCAAGCTCCCATCAAGCCAGTGCCATCCGGTAGGCGACGCTCTGCCGATGATGGGCGTGGCAAATGGCGATGGCCAGCGCGTCGGCGGCATCTTCCGAATCGAAGACCGCCTTGGGCAACAGCACCTTGACCATCATGTGGATCTGCTTCTTGTCGCCATGGCCGACGCCGATGACCGTCTTCTTGACCGCGTTCGGCGCATATTCGGCCACCGGCAGACCGGCCTGCGCCGGCACCAGCATGGCAATGCCGCGCGCCTGCCCGAGCTTCAGCGTCGCCGTCGCGTCCTTGTTGACGAAGGTCTGCTCCACCGCCGCCTCATGCGGCATCGCCGAATGCACAACTTGCGAAAGCCCGTCATGCAACTGGCAAAGCCGCGAGGCCAGGGAGAGCTTTTCGTCCGAACGCACGGTTCCCGCCGCCACGAAATGCAGCGAATTGCCGAGGCTCTCGACTATCCCCCAGCCGGTGCGCCTCAGCCCCGGATCAATACCGATGATACGAATCGCGTCCGCCATTTGCCCACTCTAGCCACCGCCGGCAGACTTGCCAGCGATTTGTGAACAAACCGGAAACAAAGCTTGGGAAAAGCGGAGGCGGCTCTTAGCCCGAAAAGGCCTTGCGGCGTCAGCCGCGCGCGAAGGCGTGGTTGAGCAGCGAAATCTGGTCGGAAACCGGATTGCCGCGACGGCCTTCAACCGGCAGCTTGACGATGCCGCCGCCGTAAATCTCTTCGTCCATGCGCCGCACCAGCGATTGCAGGCGCAGCGAGCGC
Organism: Mesorhizobium sp. 61-13; assembly: GCA_001897075.1. GTDB lineage: Bacteria > Pseudomonadota > Alphaproteobacteria > Rhizobiales > Rhizobiaceae > Mesorhizobium. The sequence continues at coordinate 20,552 of MKRZ01000154.1, forward strand.
TTGACCAGATCGACGAAGTCCTCCGGCAGTTCGCTCCAGCCGGCGGCATCCTCATGCGCCGAAACCGTGTCGAGGCGCACCTTGGATTTCTCCGAAGCCACCTGGTCGCGCGTCATCTCGCCGGAATTGGCCGCGCGCTGCAACAAGAGCCACGAGGCGATCTGCATCAGCCTGGTGGTCAGTCGCATCGATTCGGCCGCGTAAAGCGTCGCGGCTACCCTCGAGAGCTTCTTGGCCTCGGCCCGGCCCTTGCCGTCCAGATATTCGGCGGCCTGTTCGACCAGCCCCATGCCTTCGTTGTAGAGCGGACGGAAGGATTGCGAAAACACCCGGCGCTCGGCCAGCTTCACTGTGTTCGTGCTTTCCTTCGAAAGTTCGTTCATCGGTACACCCTGTCCGCTGCAGCAGGCCGACTCAGAAAAAGGCCGCCGCCGCGCTCACCCCGCTATACAATTTGAAAATGCGCCGCGTCTTCGTTCAAGGCAAGCACATGTTTAACAAAAGGTTAATATGAACAGGCTGGCCCTTGCGGCAAGGTCAGCGTCCCGGAAAAAGCACAAAAAAAGAGCCGCGGATGAGGCGGCTCTCAGGAGTTTAACAGGGAGGCGTCAAACAAAGTGGCTCCAACCACTCGGTAAGAATCCAGA
>MKRZ01000155.1 GCA_001897075.1 Mesorhizobium sp. 61-13
CCGAACGGCCGCCCGTCCTCCCGACCTCTCAGATGAGGTCAGTTCTTTGACAATGGCCAGGGCCGAAAGGCAGCGTGGCAATGAACAAGCACACCCATTTCTTCGTCATCCCGGAAGCGAGCCGAGCAAAGCGATGGCGATGCTGTCCGGGATCCATTCCGTGACAAACCGGAAGTGCGCAGGCAAGGCAGAAGGCGCGCTGGATCTTGCCCCTCCTGTCACCGGTATGACATGCCGTGCGTTTGACCGCTCTTCGACCTGCCGATACCAATCGTCCTTATGAACGCCGCCGAAAACCACCCCTACTCCGACTTCTTCTACCAGTCCGCGGATGGTTTGAGGCTTCATGCCCGCGTCTATGGCGAATCGCGGCCGGACATATGGCCTGTGGTCTGCCTCCCCGGGCTCACCCGCAACGCGCGTGATTTTCACGAGTTGGCGCTCCACCTGTCGAAAAGCGCGCCGGTCCCTCGTCAAGTCGTGGCATTCGATTACCGTGGGCGCGGCCAGTCCGACCATGACACGAACCTCAATAATTATAATGTCGGAACGGAAGCGGCAGACATCATCGCCGGCCTCGCCGTACTCGGCATTGAGCGGGCGGCCTTCATCGGCACTTCGCGCGGCGGCCTCATCATCCATGTGCTTGGCGCCATGCGGCCGGCGCTTTTGAAAGCCATCGTTCTCAACGATATCGGCCCGGTCATTGAATCTGCCGGACTTGCCAACATCGGCGCCTATCTGCGGCGCGCGCCTCGGCCTCTCAGCTTTACCCAAGCAGTCGCTGCGCAGAAGGCCGTCCACGGCGCGGATTTCCCTGCACTCAACCAGCGCGACTGGGAACGCATGGTTGAAGCGCTCTACCGCGAGGACAGCGGACAACTCCTGCCAGACTTCGATCCGGCACTCGTCGATACCCTTGCCGGCATAGATTTCACCAAGCCGTTGCCGACGCTTTGGCCGCAATTCGATGCACTGGCGCGAATCCCCATGCTCGCCATTCGTGGCGAAAACTCCCGGCTGCTATCAGCCGCGACCCTTGAGGACATACAGCGTCACCATCCCGGCATGGAAACCGTCATCGTTGCGGGTCAAGGCCACGCGCCATTCCTGGAAACCGGACACCTGCCGCAAACCATTGCCGACTTCATCGATCGGGCGGAGCAGGATTGATCACCCCTCGCCTCGACGAATGCGAATCGTTTGCAAGCCCGACTGGGCGTCTTGCGGTCAGCGATCTCCATCGGAGCCGTAAGCGAAGCGAACTGGCGTGAGATAAATAGAGACTGGCGGAGAGGATGGGATTCGAACCCACGAGAAGCTTTTGACCTCTACTCCCTTAGCAGGGGAGCGCCTTCGACCACTCGGCCACCTCTCCGTTGCGGCGGTGGATAAAGAAAAGGGGCGGCACAATCAATAAGGGGCGGACCGCAATCTTTGAAAAATGCCCCCAACCTCGCAAATATCGACTCACGGCAACGCCAACCCGCCAAAGTTCGGCTCGTATCAATGTTGATTCCCTGCCAGAGCGTGAAAATGGCCGGGTGCAAGCGGCCCGGAGCGCCCCATGGTTAACGAGTGCTTTCGGCACGGGGCTAAATCGTGTCATTTGTGCAACAACAACAGTGGATAGCAGTCTCCATAGCCCATTGGCGGTACGATCATTGTTGAACAGGGCGGATCGATGGGTAATGTCACTTTCGAAGGAGAGGCGCGGTGCGCGTCTTTTTCGGTAGTGGGGATGGGGCAGGGAACGCTGTCCTTCAGCAAAAAATACCCAGACCCGTTTTTTAACTTTTGACTGGAGGTCAGAAAATGAACATTAAGAGCCTTCTTCTCGGCTCCGCTGCGGCTCTGTTCGCAGTCTCCGGTGCGCGCGCCGCCGACGCTGTCGTCGTTGCCGAGCCGGAACCAGCTGAATACGTCAAGATCTGCGACGTTTACGGCACTGGCTATTTCTACATCCCCGGCACCGAGACCTGCCTGCGCATCGGCGGCTACGTCCGTTACGACATCGGCGTTGGTGACCGTGAAGGCCATCAGGACGTCACGGACCTTCGTGATGGCAGCCTGAACGACACCTATCACAAGCAGGCCCGCCTCTCGCTCCGCACCTGGACTGGTTCGGAAACCGAGCTCGGCACCCTGAAGACCTACACGGAAACCCGTTTCAACTTCCGTGACGGCCATGACACCAACCAGTCGACCTGGTCGCTGAACTTTGCCTGGATCCAGCTCGGCGGTCTCCGCGTTGGTAAGGACGAGTCGGTCTTCACGACCTTCACCGGCTACGCTGGCAACGTCATCGACGACACGATCGTCGGCTACGGTCCGTTCGACACCAACCTGATCAGCTACTACTTCGACGCTGGCAACGGCTTCTCGGCCGTGGTTTCGCTCGAAGAAGGCGCAGGTGTTGACTCGATCGACAGCTACGTTCCGCACGTTGTTGTCGGCGCGAAGTACACCCAGGGCTGGGGCGGCATCTCCGCTGTTGGCGCTTACGACAGCAACTGGGAAGAGTTCACCGGCAAGGTTCGCTTGGACGTGAACGCATCCGAGCAGCTCTCGCTCTTCGTGATGGGCGGCTGGGGCACGTCGGATGACGTGACCGACCTCCTGAACGGTGGCCAGAACTTCTACAAGAACTGGGGTGGCGACTGGGCTATCTGGGGCGGCGCGTCCTACCAGGTCAACGAGAAGACCGCTCTCAACCTGCAGGCTTCCTATGACGACGCAGAGACCCTCGGCGTTGTTGCCAACGTTGCCTACACGGTTGTTCCGGGCTTCACCGTCACGGCTGAAGTCGACTACTACGACACGCCTGTTGACGATGGCATCGGCGGCATCCTGCGCTTCCAGCGCTCGTTCTAATCAGCTGACAAGCTGATCGGAGTTACGGCCCGTGGTCTTCGGATCACGGGCCGTTTCCATTTTGGGTCGGGTCTGTGAAGTCCCCTCCCCGACCTTGAAGGCCTCGGCGTATTGGCTTAGACCCGCTAGAGGCTCACCAAACGCGGCAGAACGATTATAAACCGGGCTTTGAGAAGACAGCAGGGTGGCAGAGGCGCCAAAGGTGGAGCAGGCGGACAACCGCCGGTCGGCGGAGCCTTGGACCAGCAGGTCAAGCAAGCTCTGGCCTTGCACCAATCAGGCAGATTGGCGGATGCCGAAGCGCTCTACCGGCGAGTTCTCGCCCAACAGGCAAGTCATGTTGCCGCACAGCACTTCCTCGGACTACTCCTGCACCAGACAGGGCGTTCGGAAGGCGTGGCTTTGGTCGCGCGCTCCATCAAAGGCGCCCCGAACAATCCGGATTTCCTGAACAATTACGGAACCCTCCTGCGCGACATTGGCAATCTCGATGCTGCGGCGGAAGCTTTCCGCAAGGCAATCGCCGAGAGGCCTGACCACCTTGGCGCGCGCGACAATCTCGGCTCCATCCAGCGCCAACTCGGTCAGTTCGACGCATCGGAAGAGACGTTTCGGAAGACCATCAGCCTCCATCCGTTTCATATGCGTGCGCGAATCGGCTTGGCGGAGACGCTGCAGGAAGCGGGACAGCTGGACGCCGCGATTGACGTGTTCAGCGAAGCCTTGTCAATTCGACCCAAGGATGCCGACCTTCTATACGGACTTGGCGTATGCTTGATGGAAAAGGGCCAGATAGCCAAAGCCTTGGCCCGGTTTCGCGCCGCCTTGTCGGTACAGCCCACTTTGGCAAAGGCGTGGCTCATGCTTTCCCGCGTCAAACAGCAGGAAAATGCCGACGCTGAACTTGCAGCGATGCAGGCGCTTCATCAGCGATCCGGTGCCGACAGCGTTGAGCGGATGCAGCTCTCTTTCGGTCTCGGCAAAGCCCATGATGACCTCAAAATCTACGACAAGGCCTTCGATTTCTTCACGGAAGGCAATGCCCTGCATCGCAAGCGGGTAAATTATGACAAGGCTCGCACGCGAGCCGATTTCGAGGCAATGAAGGCGGCTTTTGACACTGAGTTCTTCACTGAGCACAAACCGAGTGCGGTCAGAGACGAGACGCCGATCTTCATCGTCGGAATGCCGCGTTCCGGCACCACGCTGGTAGAACAGATCATCGCGAGTCACCCGGAGGTCCGTGGCGCCGGCGAACTATCGATCCTTAAAATGGCTGTGGGCGGCAACTTTCCTCTCGATATGAAGGGAGGCTTTCCGGCTGGCGTTGCACACATGCCCGACCGGGCCTTTGCCGATGCAGGCAAAGACTATCTCGAAATGCTGCATGCGCTCTATCCGGACAGCAAACATGTGACCGACAAGATGCCGGGCAATTTCATGCTGATAGGCTTCCTGCATATGATGCTACCAAACGCGAGGATCATTCACTGCGCGCGCGATGGCGTGGCGACCTGCCTGTCAATCTTCAAGACTCATTTCCGTGGCGACAGTCACGCTTACAGCTACGATCTTGGGGAACTGGCAGATTTTCACAACCATTACACCGACATCATGGCGCATTGGCGCAAGGTGTTGCCCGGCGTGATCCATGAGGTTCGCTACGAAGATTTCGTTGCGGACCAGGAGGCACAGACGCGAGCACTCATCAGCTATCTTGGGTTGCCTTGGAACAATGCTTGCCTGAATTTTCATGAGACTGACAGGCCGGTGCGCACGGCCTCGGCCGCACAGGTCCGCCAGCCGATGTACAAGGGCTCGATCGATCTCTGGAAACGTTATGGCGACAGGCTCCAACCCCTGATCGATCGACTGACCTAGGTTCCGGCATATGCGCGCAACCGCTTGGCCAATGCAGGTATTTATCCCCGCACCTTGACGGCGCGGTATTATCGCAGGACTGCAAAGGTCATTATAAGTTTCCAGCCATCGAACCGACCCAAACCGAACAGGTATTTCATGCTACCGCCCCTCACCCCGCTTATCGAAGCACTACCCTCAACGGTTCCGTTTGTCGGGCCAGAAGCGCAGCAACGTGCCAGCGGCAGGATTTTCCGTGCGCGTATCGGCGCCAATGAAAGCAGCTTTGGCCCTTCGCCCGCTGTCATTGCAAAGATGCGTGATGTCGCCCGCGACATGTGGATGTATTGCGACCCCGACAATCATGATCTGAAGGTCGCGGCCGCCGCACACCATGGCGTTCAATTGGCAAATGTCGTCGTTGGCGAAGGCATTGATGGCCTGCTCGGCCTGATCGTCCGCATGTATCTCGCCCCCGGCCAGCCAGTAGTGACCTCGCTTGGGGCCTACCCAACGTTCAATTTCCATGTCGCTGGCGTTGGCGGAAGGCTGGTTACAGTTCCCTATGAGAACGACAAGGAGAGCCTGGATGGCCTGCTTGCCGCGGTTCGCAGGGAGAATGCGCGGCTGGTCTATCTGTCCAACCCGGACAACCCGATGGGAAGCTGGTGGGAAGCGGCAGAAATCGAACACTTCATCGACGCCTTGCCCGAAACCACCATGCTCATTCTTGACGAAGCCTATTGCGAACTGGGCCCGGCCTCGGCCGTACCGCCAATAGATGTTGCCCGGTCGAATGTTGTCAGGATGCGGACGTTCTCGAAAGCCTATGGCTTGGCTGGCATACGCTGCGGCTACGCCGTCGGTGAAGCGCAGGTAATCGCTGCGTTCGAGAAGATCCGAAATCACTATGGCGTCAGCCGCATGGCTCAGATCGCCGGCGAAGCCGCCTTGGCAGACCAAGCGTACCTCGCCAAAGTCGTAAGTCAGGTGGATGCTGGCAGGCAGCGGATTGCCACGGTCGCTACAGACAACGGTCTGGTGCCGCTTCCATCCGCGACGAACTTCGTCACCATCGATTGCGGACGTGATGGCGCTTTTGCCCTCAAGGTACTTCAGGCAATGCTCGCGCGCGATGTGTTCATACGCAAGCCAATGGTGCCTGGCCTCGACCGTTGTATTCGGGTTAGCGTCGGCCTCGATCACGAACTGGATATTTTTGCCGAAGAACTACCGGGCGCACTCGCAGCGGCACGCGGAAACTAAATATTGCTGTTCAATACCAACCAGTTATCCGCTTCAGCCGCCTAGTCTCAACGCCCAACGCCTTCCGTCGCTGGTGAACTCGGTAAGGCTTAGCGGTTCGACGTCGATCTTCCAGAACGCGAGCAGCGGCGCTCCCAGAACAGTGACAATCACGGAGCGAATCACGGCGGGGTGCGTAACGGCAACGGTGTGACCCGTGAGCGCCATGACTTGGTCCAGGAGAGGCGCGACTCGCAACGCCATGCCCGCAAGAGATTCGCCGCCATGCGGTGCCAGTTGCGGATTTTTCATCCACGTCGCTAGCCCGTCCGGATCTAGCCGCTGTACGTCCGCAAGTGTCTTGCCTGCCCATCGACCGAAATCCTGGTCACGCAGCGTCACGATCGGCTCACTTGCGAGTCCGAGTAACTTCGCTGTCTGACTTGCCCTCGCTAGCGGGCTTGTCCACACCCGATCCGGCTTGCGTAAGCGACCAGCCAGGGCGGCTGCCACTTCAGCAGCTCGCGGTTCCAGAGGCTCGTCCAGCGGGAACGCTCCTGTCCGATTGGCCTCGGTCATTCCGCAGCATAGCAAGGTCAAGCGCGCCATCATGACAATGCTCCTGATACATGTCGCAACGATCCTAACTCTATAACCGCGCTGATTTAAACAGATGGCTATCGGTGCCTGCCAACTGCGCATTTCATTGACAGTCATGGGCTGCGCCGGTACTGTTTTTTCAGGTAACGCGTTTGGAAGCCGGTGAAAATCCGGCACGGTCGCGCCACTGTGATCGGCAAATTGTCGAGAGTCAGGACTTTTCTCGTTACCAAGCATTCAATCAGCGGGACGCAGCATCCCAGGAGCTATGAAATGTCCAATATCGCCTACGCACCAAGTGCACTACCTCAGCCTATTCCTGTACGCGAAATCCTGCCTTGGGCGGTTTTCGGCGGACTGCTCATGCTGATTGCGATCTACTTCATTGGCTCCGAAGAAGGCGCGATGACGCTTGTGTCCGGGCTGAATACACATGAATTCGTTCATGACGCCCGCCATCTGCTCGGTTTCCCCTGCCACTAGGAGACTGAAAATGGTTGGAAGTCTTTTGTTGCGCGGGATGCTGGTCGGCATCCTGGCTGGACTGCTTGCGTTTGGATTCGCACGCATTTTTGGTGAACCTCAGGTCGACCGCGCCATAGCCTATGAAGAGCAGATGGCGGCGGCGGAAGCAGCCGCTTCCGGTCAACCGGCAGAAGAAGAGCCCGAATTGGTCAGCCGTGGAACACAGGCAGGTATCGGCCTGCTGACCGGATCGGTCATCTACGGTGCTGCCATCGGCGGATTGTTCGCGCTTGTCTTCGCTTATGTGTACGGACGCATCAGTCCGCTCGGACCGCGTGCCACGGCTGCCCTGCTCGCACTGGGGGCATTTATTGCGATCGTGCTTGCGCCCGCTTTGAAATACCCGGCAACTCCGCCTGCGGTGGGCAATCCTGAAACGATCGGCGCACGAACTGAATTGTTCTTCGTGATGTTGTTGGTCTCGATTGCAGCTGCCGTTGCGGCGGTCGCACTGGCTCGGCGCCTGTGGGCCCAATACGGCGCTTGGAATGCGGGCATTGCAGGCGCTGCGGCCTTTATAGTCATCATGGTCGTCGTTCAATACGCGCTGCCGACGATCAACGAGATCCCTGAAGGCTATTCGGCCGATCTGCTATGGCGTTTCCGAACGTCCTCGCTCGGCATGCACGCCGTACTCTGGACAGTCATCGGTCTCGCTTTCGGAGCTCTTGCAGAGAAAAGCTTTGCAAGCCGTTCAGGCCGCCACGCAGCGCCGTACTAGAA
>MKRZ01000156.1 GCA_001897075.1 Mesorhizobium sp. 61-13
CTGATGACCCCGCCGACCCTCCGCCCATCCCACGTTTGGGTTGAGCCTCAACCCTATTGCCCCATCGCGGCGTTTAAGTTCCTGCAATATCGTCACTATCGGCCGAACTTGCCTGGCGCATCCGTTGCGCGTGCTTGGACGGTTGTCAGGGGTGGGTTGGATTGGTCGATCCAAAAATGAAGTCGGAGCCAATGGAAGCAACAAGCGAAGCGGCCATAAATGGAAAGCGAGCCGCGGTTGGGGCGTTCGAATCGCGCAAGACCGTCCTTTTCGTGACGGCACCCGGTGCGATATCGGGGAGCCTGGTCTATGCGCTCGATCACGAGTTCCCGTGGCTCGACATCAAGCAGATGGATCGGGTCGAAGCGGCATGCGCGGCGTTCGCCTTCCCGGTAGCGTTGATCCTGATAGATCCGATGCTGTTGCCGGCGGCCCAGCGCCTGTCCGAGGAACTGACGCGGCGGCATCCGCACGCGATGATCGCGCTGATCGATTCCGACAGCCAGAACTCGCCGCTGATCTTCCCCGATATCTGTGAATCACAACTGGTTCGTGGCGTATTGCCCATGAACCTGAGGCTCGACGTGTGGCTGTCGGTCGTGCGGCTGATGCTGCGCGGCGGCGAATACTTCCCCGTTGGCATGCTGCATTCCTACGCACAGAAGATCGCATCGGCGCCCCAAGCCACTTCGGCCTTCGTGGAGCTGCCGGTGCAAAGGTCAGGCAGGGCGGATCGCGTTGCCGACCTTACGCCACGCGAGATGCAGATATTGGAGATGGTTTCGCGTGGGCTTCAGAACAAGGCGATCGCCGCAGAGTTCAATCTCTCCGAGCACACGGTGAAGATCCATCTGCACAACATCATCAGCAAGCTCGGCATCCACAATCGCACCGAGGCGGCGGCCCGTTACCGCGACCATCAGGCCGGACGCATCCGCATCACCGGCAACGGTGCGACCGAAGGCTGAAGATCAGAATAAGAAGCACAAAAGCCCCGGCATTTGCGCCGGGGCTTTTTCGTGTCGTCAGACGGCTTCCAGATAGGTTTCGAACTCAAAGTTGTTGACCCTCAGCGCAAATGTCTCCAGTTCCTGCTTCTTGCAGGCGACGAGCGAGCCGCGCAGCGCTTCCGGAAATATTTCGGCGACAAGCTTGCCATGCTCGAAACTGGCGATAGCGGACGCCCAATCCGGAGGCAGTTTGGCAAGGTCGATGCGGTCGTAGGCATCGGTTGCGATCGGCTCGCCAGGTGACATCTGTCGCTCTATGCCGACCAAAGCTGCGCCGAGAATGGCGGCAAGAACCAGATACGGATTGGCGTCCGCCCCCGATACGCGATGCTCGATGCGCCGCGCTGCGGGCGGCCCGCCTGGAATGCGGATCGCCACCATGCGGTTCTCATATCCCCACGCGACCGCAGTCGGCGCGTAGGATTTTGGCCGCAGCCGTCGGTATGAGTTGAAATGGGGAGCAAACACCAGCGTGCTTTCCGCCATTGCCGCCAGCATGCCGGCGACCGCATGCCGCATCAATTCGGAGCCTTGCTCTGTGCCGTCGTCGAACACGTTGCGCCCTTCCGCGTCGATGAGGCTGAAGTGGACATGGAACCCATTGCCGGCGCGTTTGCCGTAGGGCTTGGCCATGAATGACGCGATGAAACCGTGCTTGCGCGCGATGCCCTTCACGGTGCGCTTGAACAGCACGGCATCGTCAGCGGCACGCAAGGCATCGGCGACATGGTTGAGGTTGATTTCGAACTGGCCGACGCCGTTTTCGGCAATGGCGGTATCGACTGGAATGTCCTGCAGGCGGCAGGCTTCGTAGACGTCGTGCATGAATGCTTCGAAATCGTCGATTTCGTCGATGGACAATGCCGCGTCGGAATCGAGCCGCCGCCCCGTGACCGGCGACACCGGGCCGCGTGGACGCGCCGATTTCGGGTCGACCAGGTAAAACTCGAGTTCGGTTGCCGCCACCGGCGTCAGGCCAAGCGTCTTGAAGCGGTCGAGAATGCGGGCCAGCGCGCGTCGCGGGTCGCCGAGAAACGGTGCGCCCTTTTCGTCGCTGAGCCAAAGTGGAATGAGTGCGGTGGGGTAGGCGGTCCAGTCCATTGGAAGAATGCCGCGCCCCGTCCAGTGGCAGATGCCGTCGGCGTCGCCGGTCGAGAAGACCTGCTTGTTGCCCTCGATGTCCTCACCCCAGACATCGACGCCGCTGATCGAGTAGGGCATGCGCAATTTGCCTTCGAGTGCCTTGCGCGCCTGTTCGACAGGGATGCGCTTGCCGCGCATGATGCCGTTGAGATCGCAGACCGCGGCCCTCAGGCTCTGGATGTCCGGTCTGCTTGAAAGCCAGTCCAAAACGCCATCTATCGTATCACTCAATTGCTACCTCCGGTCTGGTTGAACATATTTGCGAATTGTTGGCCGTTGCCGCGGCGATCTGCTGATCGGCTTGCCTTGAAGAGATCCGGCCATAACTGGATGAAGGACAAGGCAATGCCGTCCCGTGCAGCACACCGCGCTGCGGGCTCGATCGATCGTTTTGTCTCGATCCCGGAATTTTGTTTCTTCTACCCCGTTCACCCGGTTGAAAGGCAAAAGCGGAAGCCGATACGGCTTGGCTTTTTCTTGAACAGCCTTTCATGCGGCCTGTGCAACAGGCCGTCATCTTGACCCAACCTTACCGATGAGTTGGCGAAAAGCCAAGCTCAGGCGATTGGCCTGCATGCCGCTGCCTCCGATTGAGGGTTCCGCCACCGGTCAAAGATGCTCGGCAAGGAACGCTTTGATTCGTTCAATCGCATCTTCCGCTGCCTGCTGGTCGTAGCGCAGGACGTGGCCGTCCTGTCGTTCATCTATGCCCTTGAGGTCGAACAGGTGATGAGCGCCGGGATAGACTTTCAAAACGACTTCGCTGGACGAGCCCGCGCCAGCGGCAAATGCCCTGCAGCGCTCCACCGGTGACCAATCGTCCAATTCGCCGGCCAGGATGAGCAGCGGCATCCCAACTTCTGTCGGGTCATCGCACCACGGGTAAAGGGCAATTGCCGCCTGAAAAGGGTTCAACGCCAGATCCGAGCTTGTCCGCCGGCTGGCTACATTCAGTACCGCCCAGCCGCCATGGGACATGCCGAGTACCGCGATGCGTGCGGGGTCTACAGAAGGCACGCCGGCCAGGAATGTCTTTGCGCCATAGGCATCCAGCGCTCTCATCTCGCCGGTGATCGATCCGCCGCTTTCGCAGATGGAGCTTTTGCCCCGAGGCCCGAAACTGTCGACGTCCAGCACGACATATCCCCAACCCGCCAGCCTGTCCGTCCAGACGTCGTTCCAGCGCCAGATCCCTCCGCAGCCATGCATCAGGACGACCGCCGGGAAAGGCCCTTCGCCGTCAGGCTTGCTCAAGCGGCCATTGAGAGGCAGGCCGGGCAAAGGCTCCGGCTTCTTGCCTTGCTGGAGCGCCAACTTTGCCTGATATGGCGTGGGCGGGTAGGTGGCACTCTCGAAGTGAACGATTTCGAACGCTTTTGCGGTGCCGATGCCCGCCATCCCCGCACAAAGCCAAGCTGCCAGCAGCAGGAGCCATGTTCTGTTGTGGGCTGTCATCATCGACCAACCATCATGTCTGTTGGCGAAGCTATCCCAGGATGTTCCGCGCCGTGCGCATGAAAATTCTTGACCCGATCGCGATCAGGTCGTCGGGAAAATCGTAATCGGGATTGTGCAGGGCAGGGTGCTGCTCGCCGGCGCCCAGGAAGAACATCGCTGACGAGGCGTTGTGCCCGAACACGCCGAAGTCTTCCGAAGCGCGCATCGGCAGGCCGTCTTCCGAGTGCTGGACGTTTTCTTCATCGAGCGCGCGCTGCAAGTGGCCGACGGCATCCGATGCATTGACGCTGGCGACGAATATCTCGTGGTAGTCGAAGCGTGCGGACAGCCGATTGTGGTCCGCGATCTTCATCACCAGCGTTTCAGCGGCAGCGCACAGATTTGCCATGCGCTCGTCGCGTCGGGTTCTAAGAGTCGCCCAGACCTCGCCGTAGCCGGGCGCGATGCCGAACACGGCCTCGCCCATGGCCGCGTGGGTAACGGTTACCATGCTGAATTCATCGTCAGCGAAAGTGCCGCCGCCAAGCTTCGGAAGCGAAGGCATCAGTTCGCTGATTGCCGGCATGGGCGACACGCCGGTTTCCGGCATGGAAGAATGGGCGGTCTTGCCTTCCAAGACGATGCGCATGCCGCGGGAAGCACAATTGACCACGCCGGTTCTGATCCGCACCTCGCCGAACGGCACGCCGGGCAGATTGTGCAGTGAGAAGGCAAAATCCGGCGCGACCTCGCTGAAGCGCGGGTCGGCGACGACGCCGGCAGCACCGTTGCCGGTCTCTTCCGCCGGTTGGAACATCAGGACGACGCGGCCCCGGGCCGGTCTCTGGCGTCCAAATTGACGGCCAAGCGCGCCCAGGATCGCCGTATGCCCGTCATGTCCGCACATATGCGATTTGCCCGGCACCAGCGAGGCGTGCGGGACCCCTGAAAGTTCCTGGATAGGCAATGCATCGAGCTCCGAACGGAACATCACTGTCGGTCCCGGCTTGCCGCTCTCATAGACGGCCGCCACGCCATGTCCGCCCAGTCTGGTCAATATGCTGTCCGGCTTTGTCTCACCCACGAACTCGACCACCTCGCTTGCGGTCGCTTGCTCTTCGTTCGAGATTTCGGGCTGCTGGTGCAGCTTGCGCCGCCATGCCGTGAGTTCAACGATGTCTCGATTGGTGAGGGTCAAGTTTCAAACTCCGCTGGCAGCGAAGTCCTTGGTACCATGCGCGGCGCGGATGCGTAAGAAGCCGGGTAGCTGGCAGTAATTTCGCGAAGGCCGCGTTCCACGGCGCGGGGCGACAAAGGCGCCTGGTGTGTCGCGTTTTGAGGTGTACGCGAGCCATGCCGGTCGCGCGATCGTGTTCCGGCAGGGAGCAAGTTCGCGGTGGCGTATCGCTGGTTCTGCCGATAACGTGCGGCGAACGGTTTCCGAGCAAGGACAAGGCGGTCAGATGAACAACCACTTGAATTTCTTCATCGACGGCAAATGGGTCGCGCCGGTCGTTCCGGCAACGCTGGACGTGATCGACCCTTCCACGGAGGAAGCCTATACGAAGATTTCAGTGGGCTCGAAGGCTGACGTGGACAAGGCCGTTGCGGCTGCAAAGGCGGCTTTCCCAGCGTTTTCACAAACCACCAGGGCAGAGCGGCTGAAACTGCTCAACCGCATCCTCGAAATCTACAACGAGCGCTATGAGGACATCGCACAGGCCGTCAGCTACGAGATGGGCGCGCCGATCACTTGGGCGCGCGAGGCACAGGCATGGGCTGGCCGCGCCCATATGGAAGCCACCATCAAGGCGCTGGAAGACTATGAGTTTTCCGAAAAGCGTGGCGCAACCATGGTTGTGAAGGAGCCGATCGGTGTCTGCGCGCTGATCACGCCGTGGAACTGGCCGCTCAACCAGATCGTCTGCAAGGTCGCGCCCGCCATCGCCGCCGGTTGCACGGTTGTTCTCAAGCCTTCCGAGATCGCCCCGATCAGCGGCATCGTCTTCTCTGAAATCATGGAAGCCGCCGGAACGCCCAAAGGCGTCTACAACATGGTCAACGGCAATGGTCCGGACGTCGGCCAGGTCATGGTGGGGCATCCGGACGTCGATATGGTTTCTTTCACCGGCTCCACCCGCGCCGGCATCATCGTCGCCAAGACGGCAGCCGATACGGTCAAGCGCGTGGCGCAGGAGCTAGGTGGCAAGTCGGCCAACATCATTCTGCCCGACGCCGACTTCGAAACTGCGGTCAAGAAGGGCGTCGAAGGCTGCTTCGGCAACAGCGGCCAGTCCTGCGACGCGCCGACCCGCATGCTGGTGCCGGCCGCTCGCCACGACGAGGCGCTTGCCATCGCAAGGACTGCGGCCGAAGCCCACAAGATTGGCGATCCGCGGGCCGAGGATACCCAGCTAGGCCCTGTCGTCAGCCAGTTGCAGTACGACAAGATCCAGCGGCTCATCGAGGCCGGCATCAAGGATGGGGCGACGCTGGTAACCGGCGGTCCCGGCAGGCCTGAACATCTCAACCGGGGCTATTATGTGCGCCCGACCGTGTTTGGCCACGTCAAGCCAGGTATGACCGTCGAGAAGGAAGAAATCTTCGGTCCGGTGCTGTCGGTGATTTCCTATGACGACGACGACGACGCGGTGAAGATCGCCAACGACACCGTTTACGGCCTTGCCGCCTATGTGCAGTCGAAGGACATCAAGCATGCGCGGGCCGTCGCATCGCGCCTGCGTGCCGGGCAGGTCAACCTGAACTATCCCGGCTGGGACACCTTCGCGCCGTTCGGCGGCTACAAGCAGTCGGGCAATGGGCGCGAATATGCCGACTGGGCAATCCATGACTTCCTCGAAGTCAAGGGCATCATCGGTTACGGCGAATAATCTCGCCGGACATGTAGTGGAGTTGAAAATGAACATTGAAAAGCGGGGGGATGCGGGCGTGGTTCCGTCAGCCTTCGCCAACCAGCCGCACCCTTACAATCCGGCGGTGCCGCTTTCGCTCGATCCGCTCGACAGCGTACGCGTCAACCTGTCGGCCGCCGAGCGCCGCACCGCCTCTCTGGGCGGCCGCCGCACCGTCAAAAAGGAGTGGCAGGCGGCGTGGCTGGTCCGCGCGCTGCAATGCATCGACCTGACCACGCTGAACGGCGACGACACCGCCGGGCGCGTGCAGCGGCTTTGCGCCAAGGCGCGGCAGCCCTTGCGCGAAGACCTGAAGCAGGCGCTGGGCCTGGGCGACCGCACCATCACCACCGGCGCGGTCTGCGTCTATCACCGTTTCGTCGGCACCGCAGTTGAAGCGTTGGACGGTTCCGGCATACCGGTTGCCGCTGTCTCCACCGGCTTTCCAGCCGGCCTGTCGCCGCTTCCCACGCGGTTGAAGGAGATCGAGGCTTCGGTTGCCGACGGTGCTTCGGAAATCGACATCGTCATCACCCGCGAGCATGTGCTCACCGCCAACTGGCAGGCGCTCTACGATGAGGTGAGGGCTTGCAAGGAAGCTTGCGGCAAGGCCCACATGAAGACCATTCTCGCCACAGGCGACCTGCAGACATTGCGCAATGTCGCCCGCGCCTCCTGGGTGGCGATGATGGCCGGTTCCGATTTCATCAAGACCTCGACCGGCAAGGAGTCGACCAATGCGACGCTGCCGGTGACGCTCACCATGCTGCGCGCAATCCGCGAATATCGCGAGATGACAGGCCACGTCGTCGGCTACAAGCCGGCTGGGGGGATATCGACCGCCAAGGATGCGCTGGCCTATCTGGCTTTGGTCAAGGAAGAACTCGGCAACGACTGGCTGCAGCCGAACCTGTTTCGCTTCGGCGCTTCCTCGCTGCTGGCCGACATCGAGCGCCAGCTCGAACATCATGTGACCGGCCGCTACGCGGCCTTCAGCCACCACGCCATGGCTTGAGATGGAACAAAAAATGTCGATTGCAGAAATTCTCGACACCATGGAATACGGCCCGGCGCCAGAGAGCGACAAGGAAGCACGCGCCTGGATCAAGGGACTGGGCGGTGAAACCAAGTTGTTCATTGGCGGCCAGTGGAAAAAGGCGAAATCCGGCCAGAGCTTCGAGACTGCCGCGCCCGCCAGCGGCGAGGTGCTGACCCGCATCGCCGATGCCAATGCCGCCGATGTGGATGCAGCCGTCAAGGCAGCCGCCAAGGCGCAGCCGGCATGGGCAGCCCTTTCCGGCCACCAGCGCGCCCGCTACCTCTATGCGCTCGCCCGGCTGATCCAGCGCCACAGCCGCCTGTTTGCGGTGGTCGAATCACTCGACAACGGCAAGCCGATCCGCGAAACGCGCGACATCGACATTCCGCTCGTTGCGCGCCATTTCTATCATCATGCCGGCTGGGCGCAGTTGATGGACACGGAGCTTGCCGACAAGGAGCCGCTCGGCGTCTGCGGTCAGATAATTCCGTGGAACTTCCCGCTTTTGATGCTGGCGTGGAAGATCGCGCCGGCCATAGCGCTCGGCAACACGGTGGTGCTCAAGCCGGCTGAATACACATCGCTGACCGCACTGTTGTTTGCGGAGATGTGCCAGAAGGCCGGCCTGCCGGAGGGCGTCGTCAACATCGTCACCGGCGCGGGCGACACTGGCGCGGCCATCGTCAATCATCCAGGCATCGCCAAGATCGCCTTTACCGGTTCGACCGAGGTCGGCCGCATCATCCGCGAGGCGACTGCGGGCTCGGGTAAGGGCCTGACGCTGGAACTCGGCGGCAAGTCGCCGTTCATCGTCTTCGACGACGCCGATCTCGACGCCGCGGTTGAAGGCGTCGTCGATGCGATCTGGTTCAACCAGGGGCAGGTCTGCTGCGCAGGGTCGCGGCTTTTGCTGCAGGAAAGCATCCACAATCGCTTTGTTTCGAAACTCACCGCCCGCATGGAAAGCCTGCGCGTCGGCGATCCGCTGGACAAGGCAATCGACATCGGCGCCATCGTCCATCCGGTGCAGTTGCAGCGCATCAAGGCGCTAGTCGAAACGGGTGTGAAGGAAGGCGCTGAATTGCACCAGCCCAAGGCCGCCGTACCGGCCGCCGGCTGCTTCTATCCGCCGACGCTGCTTACCGGCGTCCATCCCGCATCGACCGTTTCGCGCGTCGAGATTTTCGGCCCGGTCATGGTCGCCAGCACGTTCCGCACGCCGGCGGAGGCGGTCGAACTTGCCAACAACACCGAATACGGCCTTGCCGCCACCATCTGGAGCGAAACGTTGTCGCTCGCGCTCGACATCGCGCCGAAGCTGAAAT
>MKRZ01000157.1:0-195 GCA_001897075.1 Mesorhizobium sp. 61-13
CAAGGACATGTGCGGCGACGGCAATCTGCACGAACGCCAGATCCGCGAACTGAAAGCGCTGGACCGCCCGGTCAAGACCCTCACCACGCACAGTTCCTGGCTGCTTGGCTCGCTGGCGCTCGGCTGCGACGGCCTTTTGTCGGGCGCCGGCAGCGTCATTGCCGACCTGCAGGTTGCGCTCTTCCGTGCTGTACA
>MKRZ01000157.1:597-7081 GCA_001897075.1 Mesorhizobium sp. 61-13
GCGTATCGCTCACGGCGCGATGTTGGTGGCCTACATGTCGGCCTGCTCGACCGAGATCGTCGAGCGGGTGCCGAACGTGCGTGCAACCGAGACGCCGGTTTCGCTGGGCTATGACGGCATACGCTATATCAAGCCCGTCTATATTGGCGACCGGCTGAGGCTCCGCTACGCCGTCAAGGAAGTGGATGCCGAACGGCGGCGGACACGCTCGGGCATCACCATCACCAACCAGGACGGCGATCTGGTCTGTGTCGGCGAACATATCCTGAAATGGGTGTCATGACGCCAGCCGCGGCAAACACCTATGACTATGTCATTGTCGGCGGTGGCTCGGCCGGTTGCGCGCTGGCCAGTCGGCTGAGCGAAGATGCGGAGCGCCGCGTGCTTCTGCTCGAAGCCGGCCCCGCCGACCGCAGCCCCTACATCCATTTGCCTGTCTGCTACTACAAGACCACCAAGGGGCCGCTGACCTGGGGCTTCGAGCTTGCCGCACAACAGCGCCAGGAAGGCATCACGCCGGCCTATGCACAGGCGCGCGTGCTGGGCGGCGGCAGTTCCATTAACGCGCAGGTCTATATCCGTGGCAGCGCCGAGGACTATGACGGCTGGGTCGACATGGGATGCCCCGGCTGGTCCTACCGTGAGGTGCTGCCCTATTTCAAACGCTCGGAGGCCAACGAGCGGCTGGCCGGCGCATATCACGGAACCGACGGACCGCTGGGCGTTTCCGACCAGCGCCACACGCACCCTCTCTCCAAGGTGTTCGTGCAGGCATGCCAGGAATTCGGCATGCCCTATAACGCCGATTTCAACGGCGCTGCCCAAAGCGGCTGCGGCCTCTATCAGGTGACGAACCGTAACGGCCGCCGTTGCAGCGCCGCCGTCGGCTATCTCGGCAAGGCACGAGGCCGCAACAACCTGACGGTGCGCACCGGCGTGCTTGTCCACCGCATTGTATTGAGGAATGGCCGCGCTGTCGGCGTCGAATATGCCGAAAACGGCCGCCTGACCGAAGCGAACGCCGACGCCCAGGTCATCGTGACAGCCGGCGCGATCAATTCGCCCAAGCTTCTCATGCTCTCCGGCATCGGGCCGGCGGCGCACCTAGCCAGCCATGGCATCGACGTGAAGGCCGATCTGCCCGGCGTCGGCCAGAACCTGCACGACCATCTCGATGTATTCCTGATGTATAACTTGAAAGGCATTACCAGCTACGACACCTATCGCAAGCCGCACCGCCAGCTTTGGGCAGGCATCCAGTACGCCGCCTTCCGCAATGGGCCGGTCAGCGCCACGGTGGTCGAAGGCGGTGCATTCTGGGCTACAAGCAAGCGGCTTGCCCAGCCAGACCTGCAATTCCATTTCCTTGCCGGCACAGGTATCGAGGCGGTGACCGATGGTCATTCCTCCGGCAATGGCTGCACGCTGAACGCCTATTTCCTGCACCCGCGCTCACGCGGGTCGGTGACCTTGAAAAGCGCTGATCCCAGCGTCGCACCGAGCATCGATCCGAACTTTCTCGCCGAACGCTACGATCTCGACCGCACGGTGGAATCGCTGGAAATCGGCGAGGAAATCATGGCCCAACCGACAATGGCAAAGTACATCGCCAACCGGTTCATGCCCGGCCCAGAAATATCGACGCGCGCCGGCTACGAGGCTTATGTGAGGCGCGAAGCGCGCTCAGGCTATCATCCGGTCGGCACCTGCAAGATGGGGCTGGACGAGATGGCTGTTGTCGACCCGCAACTGAGGGTCCATGGTATCGACGGCCTGATGGTGGCCGACTCCTCGATCATGCCGCGCCTTGTCTCGGGCAATACCAATGCGCCGTCGATCATGATCGGCGAGCGGGCCTCTGATTTTCTGCGCGGCAACCGGATCGAGACAAGCAAAGGACAGGCCGCATGACGGTTGCCAAGGCTCCCGCACCGGTGTCGCAACTGGTCATCGCCGAGCGCCCTCGCCCCGGCGTCGTCCTACTGACGCTCAACCGCCCGGAAAAACTCAACGCCCTGTCGAAGGAGTTGCTTGGCCAGCTTCTCGACCGGCTGATCGAGGCGGAGGCTGATCAATCCGTCGGCTGCGTGGTGCTGACCGGCGCGGGACGAGCCTTCGCAGCAGGCGCGGACATCGCCGACATGCTGGCGCGTGGCGTCGCTTCCTACGCCGACCCGGAACGGCTATGGGTCTGGAAGGGCATCGAAGCGTTCAGGAAGCCGCTCATTGCCGCCGTCAACGGCTATGCGATGGGCGGCGGGCTGGAACTGGCGCTGCTGTGCGACATCATCATTGCCAGCGAAACGGCCAAGTTCGCCACGCCGGAAATTCGCATCGGCTCGTTTCCGGGCGACGGCGGCACGCAGCGCCTGCCGCGCCTCGTCGGGCAATCCTTCGCCATGCAGATGGTGCTGACGGGGATGATGGTCGATGCGGCCCTTGCCGAGCGCAAAGGGTTGATCAGCGAGGTGGTTTCCCCCGAAGCCCTGATGGACCGGGCGCTCGAAATCGCGGGCGAAATCGCCGCCATGTCGGTCGCCGTCACGCCTTTTGCCAAGCGCGCGGTGCGTGCCGCCGCCGACCTCCCGCTCAAAGAGGGGCTGGAGTTCGAGCACCGCCTGACCGTGGAAGCCTTCGGTACCGAGGATCGTGTCGAGGGGCTGCGCGCCTTTGCAGAGAAACGTAAACCCGACTTCAAGGGACGCTGACATGGCAAGCCGGCAGACAAGTGCCTGGGACTACATCATCGTCGGGGCCGGTTCGGCAGGTTGCGTGCTGGCCAATCGTCTGAGCGAGGATCCGTCGGTGCGCGTCCTTTTGCTTGAAGCAGGCAGCCGCGACTGGAATCCGATGATCCACATCCCCGGCGGGCTCGGTAAGCTGTTCGGTCCAGGCGTCAACTGGCGCTTCCACACCGTGCCGCAGAAGAACCTCGACAATCGCGAAATCTGGTACCCGCAGGGCAAGACGCTTGGCGGCTCGAGTTCGATCAACGCCATGATCTACATTCGCTGCCAGAAAGAGGATTACGACCACTGGGCCGAACTCGGCAACACCGGTTGGGGCTACGAGGACATCCTGCCTTATTTCCGCAAGTCCGAGGACAATGACCGGCTGGCCGACCGCTACCATGGCGAGGGCGGGCCGCTGTGGGTTTCGGACCAGATTTCGCCGCACCCGATCAGTCGCGCCTTTGTGCGCGCCGTGCAGCAATACGGCTTGCCCTACAATTCTGATTTCAACGGCGAAACGCCCTATGGCGCGGGGCTTTATCAGGTGACCTGCCGCCATGGCCGCCGCCGCTCCGCTGCTGTCTCGTATCTGCATCCGGTGAAGTCGCGCCGCAACCTGACGGTGAGGACGGGCGCGCGCGTGGTGCGCATTGTTGTCGAACGTGGGCGTGCCGTCGGCGTCGAGCTTGCCGAGGGCCGCACGCTTCGCGTTGAACGGGCCGACCGCGAGGTGCTGCTGGCAAGTGGCGCGATCAATTCGCCGCGCCTGCTGATGCTGTCCGGCATTGGGCCTGCCGACGAGTTGAAGGCGCTTGGCATCAAACCGGTACATGATCTTGCGGGCGTCGGCAGGAACCTTCAGGATCATCTGTGCACCAACGTGCATGTCGGGACCAGGGAGCGCATCAGCTACGACGGCCACGACAAGTTTCCTCGCTCGATCCCGCATGGCCTCCAGTGGCTGCTCTATCGCAATGGGCCGGCCGCCTCGGTCATTGTCGAGGGCGGCGGCTTCTTCAAGAGCGACGGCGCGACCCGGCCTGACCTGCAGATCCATGTCGCGCCGGGCACGGTGGTGCGCGGCGGCCAGACCACGATCCCCGGCCATGGCTTCACCGTCAATTCGACCTTCCTTAGACCTGAAGCCCGAGGAACCGTGCGCCTGCGCTCGGGCGATCCCGCCGACGAGCCGCTGATCGACCCGAACTACCTAGGCGAGGCGAAGGACCGCGACATGGCGGTCAAGTCGGTTCGGATCATCCGCGAGGTGCTGTCGCAAAGCGCCATTTCCCACCTCATCGATACGGAGCGGCTGCCGGGACCCGGAGCCCAGTCGGATGAGGAGATCATGGCCTATGCGCGCCAGTACGCCTGCTGCGATTACCACCCGGTCGGCACCTGCAAGATGGGCGTGGACGAAGCCGCTGTCGTCGATCCCGGCTTGAAGGTGCGCGGCATCGAACGGCTTCGCGTTATCGATGCGTCGGTCATGCCGAAACTCCCCAGCGGCAACACCAACGGTCCGACCATGGCGCTGGCCGAAAAAGGCGCAGACCTGGTCAAAGTCGGCCTATAATTGCACCAACCAGCCGCTCTGGTTGAGCGGCCACAAAGCCCAGGAGCACATACAATGGACGCGAAAAGCCCAACTCTTTCATTGCCGGCCGAGCCGCGTGAATTCGGCTTTCATGTCGGCGGCCGCTGGATCGCGACCGGCAGCCGCCAGACCATGGAGCGGCTCAGCCCCGGCCACGACGTACCGGTAACACGCATCACGCTGTGCACCCGCAAGGACCTCGATGAGGCGGTTGCGGTGGCGCGCAAGACCTTCAACAGTCGCGTCTGGTCAGGCATCTCGGGCGCGGACCGGGCAACCGTGCTGCTCAAGGCGGCGGCTGGCATTCGCGCCCGCGCCGAGGAACTCGCCTATTGGGAGACGCTTGAGACCGGCAAACCGATCTCGCAGTCGCGCGCCGAGGTCGAAGGTGCGGCCGGCATTTACGAATACGGCGCCGGCGCGGCTCGATGCCTGCACGGCGACAGCTTCAACAATCTCGGCGACAAGCTGTTCGGCATAGTCACCCGCGAGCCCGTCGGTGTCGTAGGCCTGATCACGCCCTGGAACTTCCCCTTCTTCATCCTGGCCGAGCGCATCCCCTTCATGCTGGCGGCAGGCTGCACCATCGTCGCCAAGCCATCGGAAATGACCTCATCGACCACGCTCATCATGGCAGAAATCCTCACCGAGGCGGGGCTTCCCGATGGTGTCTTCAACGTCGTCACGGGCACCGGGCAGGAGATCGGCCAAGCGATAACCGAGCACATGGACATCGACCAGGTGTCTTTCACCGGCTCGACCGCTGTCGGCCGGCATGCGTTGCTGGCTTCGGCCAGCAACTTCAAGAAGGTAGGGCTTGAACTTGGCGGCAAGAGCCCGCAGGTCGTCTTCGCCGACGCCAATCTGGACGACGCAGCCGACGGCGTCGTCTTCGGCATCTGCCACAATGCCGGCCAGTGCTGCGTCAGCGGCAGCAGGCTTATCGTCGAGAAGTCGGTTGCCGCCGAGTTCGAAAAGCTGCTGGTCGAGAAATTCTCGCGGGTGCGCATCGGCGATCCGCTCGACCCTCGTACGCAACTTGGCGCCATTGTGTCTGCTGCCCACAACGACAAGATCCTCGGCTATATCCGCAAAGGGGGCGAGGAAGGCGCGCGTCTTGCCTGCGGCGGCGAGTCGGTGGCCAGTAAGGCCGGCCGCTTCATCCATCCGACGCTGCTTGCCGATGTCACCAACGACATGGCGGTGGCGCGTGAGGAGATTTTCGGGCCGGTGCTGGCGATGATTACGTTCGAGACACAGGAACAGGCTATCGAGCTTGCCAACGACAACGCCTATGGCCTCGCCGCCAGCGTCTGGAGTTCCAACCTGGACAAGGCGCTTGGCACCATCCGGCGCATCCAGGCCGGGCGCACGTGGATCAACACGACGATTACCGGTGGTCCCGAAATGCCGATCGGCGGCTTCAAGCAGTCAGGCATAGGCCGCGACACCGGCATGTACGGCGTCGAGGAGTACATGGAAGTCAAGTCGATCCACATCGCCCTTGGAGGCCGCGACCACTGGGTTTCGTAAGGGTCGTCCCGGCCCAGGCACCACGCGATGCGAGGCAAACCCTCGTGGCCTGCCTCACGGCATTCAAGCCAGAAAGGCTTGGCCAGAAAAAAGAAAAGCCGGGCAAGCCCGGCTTTTCAAGAATTGCGATGAAAGCGGATTAGTTGACCGCGTCCTTCAAGCCCTTGCCGGCAGAGAACTTCGGCACGGTACGGGCCGGAATCTTGACCTCTGCGCCGGTCTGAGGGTTGCGGCCGGTAGATGCAGCACGCTTGGACACGGTGAAATTTCCAAAGCCGACAAGCCGGACATCGCCGCCCTTCTTCAATTCGCCGGTGATGACGGAAAATACCGCATCAACCGCCGACTGCGCGTCACCCTTCGAAATTTTCGCGGCATCGGCGACAGCGGACACCAGTTCGTTCTTGTTCATATAGTTTCCCTTCCATGAGAAAACCGGGACGAAAGACTCATCCGGCAGGAAACGGACTTTAAGAAGAAGAGTTGCAGCAACCAAGCAAAATTGCGCCGCAAACACCGAGAAATCCCCTGTTTTCCGGGCTTTTGATGCCAAAAACCGGGCGCGAGGCCCGGTTTTCAGATTATCGCAATGCAACGTTAGCTATTGCTAATGCGCAAGACC
>MKRZ01000158.1 GCA_001897075.1 Mesorhizobium sp. 61-13
TCAACGACGAACTCGACCAGATCCTCGACTCCGTGGTCGAGAATACACGCCTAGCGACGGAGTCGTTCTTTGCCTCCTACGACAAGAACCCCGATCCGAAGGTCCTTGCTGCGTGGTTGGCGCCACGCGCCTGGCGGGAGATCGACTACGTTTTCCTGCTGAACGAACAGATCCGCCGCTATGGCCTGGAGTTCGAACGCAAGCACATCACCTTGCTTGCCAAGCAATCTTTCCAGGAAGCGGAGCACTACGAAATTGTCGGCAAGGCAATCGAGTCGCTTGGCGGCAAGGTGCCGACCTCGGTTCCGCCCGAAGCCAAGCCATGGAGCGACTTTCTGTGGGACTGCCTGGAACGCCACCCGCTGGCTGCCATTGCGGCCTGGAACTGCTCGGAAACATCGGCGTCCGGCAGCTTCGAACCAACCTTCAAGGCCGGTGAACGGCACGACTTTGCCGAGGTTGTCCGGGTCTACAAGCAGATCGAGACGGACGAGAAGTTCCATGTCGGTCTCGGCCGCCAGGTCCTCGCCGCTTACGCCAAGACCGACCACGACCGCGATGAAATCCTGCGGGCGATGCGTGGCATGCGTGACATTGCGTGGAAGACTTTCACGCCCGAATCCGTCGCGCAGGCTCGCAGCGCCTGATCATACCTTGCTGCGGCGCGGTTTCTGGCTGCGCCGCCAAAGGTGGACCGAACAAGTCTATGACACCGGCGCGGACTGAGAGAATGACGACATTCGATTCACGATCGCTCGGACAGGCGAGCGAACTTTTCGATCTGACCATCGCGGAACTGCGACCGGCTGCGGAAGGTGTGGTCAGTCTCGAACTGCGCGCCCCGGATGGAGCGGACCTGCCGGGATGGCAGCCGGGCGCACATATAGATGTGTTACTGCCCAACGGCATCGTCAGGCAATATTCGCTTTGCGGGGATATTTCCGAGAGCGACAGGTGGCGGATCGGCGTACTTCGCGAGCCTGCCAGCCGTGGCGGCTCAAGCTACATACACGAGCAGTTGCGCCAGGGCGATACGCTCACAGTTGCAGGTCCGCGCAACAACTTCAGGCTGGTGGAAGCGGATCGATATCTCTTTATCGCCGGCGGAATCGGCATCACCCCAATGCTGCCGATGATCCGCGCGGCCGCGGCGCAAGGCAAGCCTTGGACTCTTCTGTATGGGGGGCGCAGCCGGCGCTCGATGGCGTTTCTCGATGAGATTACCGGGCTCTCCGGTGGCGAAACCCATATCGTGCCGCAGGATGAGCTAGGGTTGCTCGATCTACAGAAATTCCTCGGCCAGCATCGAGCGGACACGCTTGTCTATTGCTGCGGCCCTGGTCCCCTGATCGATGCGGTGGAGGCCAAGTGCCAGGTTTGGCGGTCAGGCGCGCTGCATCTGGAACGCTTCGCGCCGAGCGACAAGGCAGCCCGGAAAGAAAAAGGCAGCTTCGAGGTCGAACTCGCGCGTTCCGGGCAGCGGCTGGTCATTCCGCCTTACCGCAGCATTCTCGATGTCCTGCAGGAGAATGGCTGCAAAGTCACCAATTCCTGCTGTGCCGGCATATGCGGCACATGTCTGGTCAAGGTGCTCTCGGGCGTGCCGGATCACAACGACGATGTGCTCAGCATCGAGGATCAGGAGGCGGGAGAGGTCATGCTCGTTTGTGTGTCGCGCTCGAAAAGCGACCTGCTCGTACTCGACTTGTAGCTCACCGATCCGTGGGAGTGATCACAAGAAAGGAGTGGTGAAAGCCGCTTGGGATTAATCGAGGCCCGGGCGGGCCAAGCTGCATTTTTCGGACCTTGGGAGAGAGGGTCCGGAAGATGGACGATCTGCATCAATGCAAATGGGAGGAACTAATGCATTTGAACGGACGTAAGCATAAAGCAAGCTTCTGGACCGCTGTCGCGCTCGGCGCGGCTGTGGTGTTTTCGGGATCGGCGTTCGCGCAGGAGTGGGCACCCAGCAAGCCGCTGCGCCTGATCGTACCTTACCCCGCAGGTGGAACGAGCGACACAATCGCTCGCCTGATTGCGCCGGGCCTTGGTGAAGCGTTGGGGCAACCGGTCGTTGTCGAGAACAAGACAGGTGGCGGCGGTGTTACTGGCACCGAGTCGATCCTGCGGTCTCCTGCAGACGGGCACACGTTTGGTATTGTTGCCAGTTCCTACGCTTCAAGCGTCAATCTCGTTCCAGACCTGCCGTTTGATCCGATCAAGGATGCACAGCCGCTGACTATGGTTACACGCGTCGGCGTCGCTCTGGTTACCAATCCCGACTATCCGGCCAAGACGCTGTCGGAACTGCTGGCGATGGCCAAGGAAAAGCCCGGCACCATTGCCTACGGCTCCGCCGGCAACGGCCTGTCCGGCCATTTTTCTGGCGAGGCGATGAAGCTGTCCGCCGGTGTGGACATGGTTCACGTACCCTACCGCGGCGGCGCACCGGGCTTGAACGACGTCATCGCCGGTCAGATACCGATGATGTTCAATGTTATCTCATCGGTGATGTCATCCGTCGAGGGCGGCAAGGTCCGTCCTTTGGTTGTCACCAGCGCCGAACGCTCCAAGGTCTTGCCGGATGTGCCGACGATGGCCGAGGCCGGGGTAGCCAACGTCGAGATCTATGAGTGGTACGGGCTGGTCGCACCCGCCGGCATTCCGCCGGAAGCCACCAAGCGTCTTCATGCCGAGCTTGAAAAAGTCCTGAAGGAGCAGGCTTTCGTCGAGCGGATGGACAAGCAGGGCATCGAAGTGGTGGCGAATTCGCCGGAAGAGTTCACGGCCTTCATCACCTCCGAGATCGACCGTTTCGGCACGCTCATCAAGTCGGCGAACATTTCGCTTGACTGATTTCTACCATCCTGAAGCGCCGCAGCCGCCGCAACACCCGGCTGCGGCGTGCTTCGCAACATCCAGTAATCTCAATCGGAGTGGCATTGCATGAAACGAACGACGTTTGTGGACGCCGTCTACACCCAGACCGAAGGCGAAACGACCTGCATCATCAATGGTCAGTTCCTCTTTCCCGGCGGAACCACGCTTCTTGAGAAGCGGGAGCATTTCAAGAAGCGCTTCGATTGGGTGCGCAAAGCCATTTTGAACGAGCCACGCGGCCACAACGATTTGTTCGGTGCTCTGATCGTTCCATCGTCCACCCCGGATGCCGATGTCGGCATCATCTGGCTGGATGGCGACG
Organism: Mesorhizobium sp. 61-13; assembly: GCA_001897075.1. Classification (GTDB taxonomy): domain Bacteria; phylum Pseudomonadota; class Alphaproteobacteria; order Rhizobiales; family Rhizobiaceae; genus Mesorhizobium. Next base: position 3,203 of record MKRZ01000158.1, read on the forward strand.
GTTATGGCGACATGTGCGGCCATGGCACAATTGCCACCTCCATGATCATGACGGCTTTCGATTTGACGCCACAATCTTCGAGCCCCAATCGCATCCGCATAGAAACGCCGGCTGGCATCGTGGTCTCGGAGGTCGAAGTGGACGGCGACGAAGTGAAGTCATGCCGCTTCGAAAACGTGCCTGCCTTCCTCGCTGAACGGGATATTCCGGTGGAGTTGCCCGAGCTTGGAAAGGTTCAGGCCGATATTGCCTTCGGCGGCAATTACTTCATCACCATTCCCTTGTCGGAAACATTCTGCCGCATTGCTCCGGAAAATGGTGCGATCCTGGCCAAGCTGGGGGTGCTGGCCAAGCGCCAGATCAACGAGAAGATCAAGCTCGTTCATCCGGAAAAGCCGCACATTACCGAGATCGACCTTGTGACGTTCTACCAACCCTCTGAAAGGCCGGGCGCTTTCTATCGCTGCGTCCACACGTATCGTAATGGCAAGATGGATCGCTCACCTGGCGGAACCGGCACGTCGGCGATGCTCGCGATGCTCGAAGGGCGTGGCCGCATCAAGGTGGGCGAGCCGATCCAGGCAGAAGGCTTGCTTGGCTCTGGCACCTTCGAGGGCTGTATCGTTCGCGAGACCAAAGTCGCCGGCAACCGGGCCGTGGTTCCGACGGTGAAGGGGCGCTCGACCATCGTCGGTTTCGCCAAATGGCATCTCGATCCCAATGACGAGAACGGCAAGGGCTACGTGATCAGCACGGTTTGATCACGGCCATCTGTCGCGCCCGGGAGGATTTGAAGTGGCGAGTGCTAAGGCCCTGACGCGGGCACGCAATATAAGTGACTTGCGGGAACTCGCCCAACGGCGTGTTCCACGTTTCTCGTTCGAATATGTCGACGGCGGTGCCGAAGACGAACTCACGATGGCGGCCAACCGGGCCGCCTTCGCAGATGTGCAGATCTTGCCACGACAACTGGCAGGCGTTTCGTCCGCAGACATGTCCGTCGATGTGTTTGGCGAAGCTTCGGCGCTTCCGATCGTGACCGCTCCAACCGGATATAATGGCATGCTGGCAAGAGGCGGTGATCTGGCTTTGGCCCGGATCGCGCTGGCTGCCGGCTTTCCGTTCGCGCAAAGCACAATGTCGAGCAGCACGATCGAGGAGGTCGCCGCCAAGATGGTCGGCGGCCGCCACTGGTTTCAGCTCTATATGCTCAAGGATACTGCAATCACCAAGCGGCTTGTCGAGCGCGCCTTTGAAGCGGGATGCGAGGCGTTGGTACTGACCAGTGACGCCATCGTCCTCGGCAATCGCGAGGGCGACAAGCACAACTATGCCGCCCCCGGCAAACTGACATGGCGCGCAAAGATAGATGTCGCCTCTCGCCTGTCGTGGGCGCTTGATGTGGTGGTGCCAAATGGGCCGCCGGGCTTCGGCAATCTGGCCGAATTTCTCCCCAAGGGGCAAGGGAGTGCCATTGATGGCGCGCGCTTCATATCCGCCCAGATGGACCCGGCACTATCATGGGAAAGCGTCTCATGGCTGCGCTCCATCTGGCCGCGCAAGCTTGTGATCAAGGGTATCATGCATGCGCAGGATGCCCTTGCTGCCGCAGAACGAGGCGTCGACGCGATTGTGGTCTCAAACCATGGCGGTCGCCAGCTCGACGGTGCGGCGACGTCGCTCGGCGCGCTCCCGGCAATAAGCAAGGCACTGGACGGTCGTTGCGACATCTTTCTGGACAGCGGCATCCGGCGGGGAGGGGATATCTTTAAGGCACTGGCGCTTGGAGCCAAGGCGGTGCTGTGCGGTCGTGCGATGCTCTACGGCCTTGCGGCCGGAGGCGCAGCCGGAGCGGCGAGATCGGTTGAAATTCTCCGCACCGAACTCGAGCGCACCATGATGCTCGCCGGCCATAGCTCCCTCAAGCAAATCGACAGGTCAGCACTTTGTGAACGGTCGCCGCTGCTGCGGCTGTGATCGCAAAAATTCAAGAACAAGAAAAGCAAGGGAGGCTCAATGCGCCTGGTGAAGAGTCCGAACGATATCCTCCTCGCAGCCACGCTGCTGGCGATGGCGGGCTTGCTCTACTGGCAGGTTTCCAAATTGCGGGTAGGTACGATCCTGCGTATGGGGCCGGGCTATATGCCCACTATATTGTGTGGGCTGATTGCACTGGCGGCGGTGGGTATTATCGTCCGTTCGTTTTTCTTCCAGGGCGACAAGCTGCACTCCTGGCCCATCCGCCCGCTGACTTTCATCTTCCTCGGATTGTTGTCCTTCGGCCTGTTGGTCGAAACGTTCGGCCTCTTGGTAGCAATGCCGGCACTCGTTGTGTTGGTCAGCCTTGCCGATCGCGATAGCAGCAAGGGCGAGGTTGCGGCCCTTGCGGTTGCTATGACCCTGTTCTCGGCAGGTGTTTTCGTTTGGGCATTGCGCCTTCCAATTCCACTCTGGACGGCAGGCTGATCAATGCTTGATGCATTTTCAAACCTTTTCGCCGGTCTGTCAGTCGCGCTGCAGTTCCAGAACATTCTCTATTGTTTCAGCGGCGCACTTATCGGAACACTTATCGGAGTTCTTCCGGGTTTGGGCCCTGTTGCCACCATCGCCATCCTGCTTCCCGTTACCTTTTATCTTCCGCCCGTTGCCGCGCTGGTGATGCTCGCCGGCATCTACTACGGCGCGCAATATGGCGGCTCGACGACTGCCATTCTCGTCAATCTTCCCGGCGAGAGTTCATCCGTGGTCACTTGCCTTGATGGCTACAAGATGGCCCGCAATGGCCGCGCCGGTCCGGCTCTTTCCATCGCTGCCCTGTCGTCGCTGTTCGCGGGTGTCATAGCCGTGGTTCTGATGGCGGTTTTCGCCACGGGTCTCAGTGAACTGACGATGTTCTTCGGACCGGCCGAGTACTTCTCCCTCATGGTTTTCGGCCTGATCGCCGCCGTAATACTGGCGCAAGGGTCGGTGCTCAGTGCGCTGGCCATGGTCTTTGTCGGGCTGCTTCTGTCACTGGTTGGCACCGATGTTTCGAGCGGCGTACAACGCATGACTTTCGGCTTCTTCGATTTGAGCGATGGCATCGATTTCGTCCCGCTGGCGATGGGCTTGTTTGCGGTCGCCGAGATTCTGAAGAACCTCGAGGACCCAGAAGAGCGCGTTGTGCTGAAAGGCAAGATCGGGCGACTGCTGCCGAGCCGGGAGGAATTCAAGCGATGTATTCCCTCGGCATTGCGCGGCACTTTTATCGGTTCGTTTCTTGGCCTGTTGCCCGGCGGTGGCCCGACCTTGGGTTCATTCGCTGCCTACACGGTGGAGAAACGCATTTCCAAATATCCGCAGCGATTTGGCACCGGCGTGGTGGAGGGGGTGGCAGGACCTGAAGCGGCCAACAACGCCAGCGCACAGACGGCATTCGTGCCGTTGTTGACGCTTGGCATTCCATCGAACCCGACGATTGCGATGATGGCTGGCGCCATGCTCATCCATGGCATCCAGCCCGGACCGGAAGTCATGACCAAGAACCCGGACGTGTTCTGGGGCCTGATTGCGAGCATGCTGATCGGCAACCTGATGCTCGTCATCATCAACCTGCCGCTGATCGGCGTCTGGGTGTCCTTGCTGAAAATCCCCTATCGCCTGTTCTATCCGGCGATCCTGGTGTTCTGCTGCATCGGTGCCTACAGCGTGAACAACAACGTCTTCGACATCTATGTGATGATCTTTTTCGGCATCGTTGGCTACGTGTTCATGAAGTGGAAGGCGGAGCCGGCACCGTTGATCCTCGCCTTTGTCCTTGGCCCACTCATCGAGGAACATTTCCGCAGGGCGATGCTGCTCTCGCTTGGCGACCCGACGACCTTCGT
>MKRZ01000159.1 GCA_001897075.1 Mesorhizobium sp. 61-13
AGACGCCGAACGAGATCGCGCTCAACATCCTGCTTGCCGGCATGACGCTGATCTTCGTCCTGGCCGTCGCCACCATCCCGAGCTTCGCCGCCTATGCCGGCGGCTCCATTCCGATCGTGGCCCTGGTGGCCCTGTTCGTGACCCTGATCCCAACCACCATCGGCGCGCTGCTTTCGGCCATCGGCATTGCCGGCATGGACCGGCTGGTGCGCTTCAACGTGCTCGCCATGTCCGGGCGCGCGGTGGAAGCTGCCGGCGACGTTGATACGCTTTTGCTCGACAAGACCGGCACCATCACGCTCGGCAACCGCCAGGCGACGGAGTTCCTGCCGCTCGCCGGCGTTACCGAACATGAACTTGCCGACGCCGCGCAACTGTCCTCGCTTGCCGACGAGACCCCGGAAGGCCGCTCGATCGTCGTGCTGGCCAAGGAGAAATACGGCATTCGCGGCCGCGATATGAGGCAGTTGCACGCCCATTTCGTGGCGTTCAGCGCCCAGACGCGCATGAGCGGCGTCGATGTCGATGGCAGCGCGGTGCGCAAGGGCGCGGTGGACGCCATGCTGGCCTTTGTCGGCAGCCCCAATGCAGCTTCGGCCACGCATGGAGCAAGCGCGCGGGCGGCGGTCAAACCCGGCGTGTCGACTGAGGCGGTGCGCGAGCTTCAGCAGATCGCGGGGCAGGTTGCCAAATCCGGCGGAACGCCGCTGGCAGTGGCCCGCGACGGCAAGCTGCTCGGCATCGTCCACCTCAAGGATATCGTCAAGGGCGGTATCCGCGAGCGCTTTGCCGCCTTGCGCCAGATGGGCATCCGCACTGTGATGATCACCGGCGACAACCCGATGACGGCGGCGGCCATCGCGGCAGAGGCCGGCGTGGACGATTTCCTCGCCCAGGCAACGCCCGAAAACAAGCTCGAGCTCATCCGCGCCGAGCAGGCCAAGGGCAAGCTGGTGGCGATGTGCGGCGACGGCACCAACGATGCGCCAGCCCTTGCCCAGGCCGATGTCGGCGTGGCGATGAACACCGGCACCATGGCCGCGCGCGAGGCCGGCAACATGGTCGATCTCGACAGCGACCCGACCAAGCTGATTGAGGTGGTGGAGATCGGCAAGCAGTTGCTGATGACGCGCGGCTCGCTGACCACTTTCTCCATCGCCAACGACGTCGCGAAATACTTCGCCATCATCCCGGCGATGTTCGTCGCCTTCTACCCGCAACTCCAGGCGCTCAACGTCATGCGGCTGGGATCGCCCGAAAGCGCCATCCTCTCGGCCATCATTTTCAACGCGCTCGTCATCATCGCGCTGATCCCGCTGGCGCTGAAGGGGGTGAAGTATCGCGCCATCGGCGCAGGCGCGCTGCTGCGCCGCAACCTGCTCGTCTACGGCCTCGGCGGCGTGATCATCCCGTTCATCGGCATCAAGGCGATCGACGTGATCATCACGGCCGTCGGCCTTGCCTGAAGGACCTTAGAAATGTTTGCTCAACTGCGTCCCGCGCTCGTTATGATCGTTGCGTTCACCTTGATCACCGGCCTTGCCTATCCGCTCGCCGTCACCGGCATCGCGCAAGTGGTGTTTCCGGCACAGGCCAATGGCAGCCTGGTCGAGCGCGACGGCCGCATCGTCGGCTCCACGCTGATCGGCCAGGCTTTCACCGGAGAGAGGTATTTCCATCCGCGCCCCTCGGCGGCGGGCGCCGGCTACGACGCCGCCCTCTCCGGCGGCTCCAATCTCGGCCCGACCAGCGCCAAGTTGATCGAGCGGGTAAAGACTGTGGCTGCAACACTCGCGGCGCAGAACCCCGGAATGCCGGTGCCGGTCGATCTCGTCACCACCTCGGGCAGCGGGCTCGACCCGCAAATCTCGCCGCAGGCGGCGCTCTTTCAGATACCGCGCGTCGCCAAGGCTCGCGGACTTTCCGAAGATGCCGTTCGCGCGATAGTCGAAGCCCACGTGGAGGGACAGGCACTCGGCCTATTTGGCGAGCCGACTGTCAACGTGCTCACACTCAACCTAGCGCTCGATACCGCCGGCTAGGATGGAGCGGCAAATGGATTATCTCGATGGCATCGGCCTTGCAGAATCGCAGAACCGCGACGATGTTCACTTTGGCTCTGCCGTCGGCGGCTCATGACGAGGCAGATTAACGGATAATCGATGCCGGACCAGAACGGCCAGGACAAGCGCCCGGACCCCGAAGCCCTGCTCAAGGAAGCCTCGCGGGAGACGCGCGGCCATCTAAAGGTCTTCCTCGGCGCCGCTCCCGGTGTCGGCAAGACTTACGAGATGCTGCTGAGCGCCGCCGCGCGCAGGCGCGAAGGTGTGGACGTCGTGATAGGGGTGGTCGAGACGCATGGACGCACCGAGACCGAAGCCCTGGTTGCCGGCTTCGAGGTCGCTCAAAAAAAGCGGCTCTACTACAAGGAACGCCGGCTGGATGAGATGGATCTTGACGGCCTGCTCGCCCGCAAGCCGCAACTCGCCCTCGTCGACGAACTCGCGCACAGCAACGCGCCGGGCAGCCGGCACCCGAAACGCTACATGGATGTCGAAGACCTGCTTGCCGCCGGCATCGACGTCTACACTACCGTCAATATCCAGCATCTGGAGAGTCTGAACGACATCGTCGCTCAGATCACCCGTATCCGCGTGCGCGAAACGGTGCCGGACGCTTTCCTCGACCGCGCCGACGAGATCGAGGTTATCGACCTCACCCCGGCGGATCTGATCCAGCGGCTGAAGGAAGGTAAGGTCTATGTTCCGAAGACGGCGGAGCGGGCGCTTTCGCATTATTTCTCGCCGGGGAACCTGACGGCGCTGCGCGAACTGGCGCTGCGGCGGACCGCCGAGCGGGTCGACCAGCAATTGCTGACCCATATGCAGGCGCACGCCATACAAGGTCCGTGGGCAGCCGGCGACCGCGTGCTGGTGGTGGTCAACGAGCACCCCAAGGCGGCCTCACTGGTCCGTTATGGCCGCCGCATGGCCGAACGGCTGCAAGGGCCATGGATCGCGCTTTATGTCGAGACGCCGCGCGCGCTGAGATTGACCGAGCCGGAGCGCGACCGCATCGCCAACGCTCTAAGGCTTGCCGAACGCCTCGGCGGCGAGGCCGTGACCATCCCCGGCAGGGAGCTTGCCAGGGAAATCCTCGACTACGTGGCGAAGAACAACTTCAGCCACATCGTCATCGGCAAAAGCCAACGCTCGCGCTTGCACGAGATCCTGTTCGGTTCAGTCACTTACGAGATCGTGCGGCGCGCCGGTGACGTTTCGGTGCATGTAATTTCAGGTGAAACCGGTCGTGCCTCGCCCACCAAAGAGACAGCCCCGAAAGCGGTCGCCGCGTCGTTCGAGTACTGGCCATATCTGGCGTCCACCGGTCTGGTCGCGGCTGCTTCTGTGTGTGGCGTGCTCCTTGCCCGCATCCTCGACGTTCAGAACATCGCCTTGGTGTTCCTGACCGCCGTGCTAGCCAGCGCCGTGACCTTCGGCCTGCGAGCCGCTCTCTATTCCAGCCTGCTCAGCGTGTTCGCGTTCAACTTCTTCTTCCTGCCACCCTATTACAGCGTCACTATCGCCGATCCCGAAAACGTCGTGGCCCTGTTTTTCTTTCTGGTGGTGGCTCTGATCGCCAGCAATCTCACAGCCAGCGTACGCAGCCAGGCCACGGTGGCGCGCAACCGGGCAAAGACCACGGAAGATCTCTACAGGTTCAGCGCCAAATTGGCCGGCATCGCATCGCTCGATGATCTGATGTGGACCATCTCTTCGCAGGTTGCCTCGATGCTGAAGGTTCGTGTCGTCCTGTTTCTGCCGGAAAACGGCCCGCTGGAGCTGAAATCCGCATGGCCTCCGGAAGATGTCGCCGAAGAAGCCGATCTTGCAGCCGCAAAATGGTCCTGGGAAAACAACAAACCCACGGGACGAGGTGCCGATACCTTGCCTGGCGCGCAAAGGTTGTTTCTGCCGATGCGCACTGGCCGGGGGCCGGTTGCTGTCATCGGTGTCGACAGCGACAAGATCGGTCCGATCCTGTCGCCCGACGAGCGACGGCTGCTTGATGCGCTGACAGATCAGGCGGCAATAGCGATTGAACGCATCAATCTGGCCAATGATGTCGACAGGGCGGCACGCGCAGCCGAACACGATCGGCTTCGCGCAGCCCTTCTGACGTCAATCTCGCATGACCTGCGCACGCCACTCGCGTCGATCCTTGGTGCCGCCGACAGCCTCGCCACTCTTCCCGAACTTGCACAGAGCGACCGCAACGACCTTCTGTCGACAATCCAGGAAGAAGCGGAGCGGCTGAACCGGTTCATTGCCAATCTACTCGACATGACGAGGCTGGAATCGGGCGCGCTTGAACCCAACACGAGCCTTGTCGATATCGGCGAGGTGGTGGGCAGCGCGCTGCGCCGAGCCGGCAAGATCCTTGCTGGACACCATGTCGAGACCAACATTGCTCACGATCTTCCGATGCTTTCTCTCGATGAGGTGCTGTTTGAGCAAGTCCTTTTCAACTTGTTCGACAATGCCGCGAAATATGCTCCTGCAGGTACCACGATCCGCCTTCGGGGTTGGTGCGATGGCGCCTTTGTGCGCTTGCAGGTACTGGATGAAGGAGGAGGCATTCCGGAGGGCGAACTTGATCGGGTCTTTGACAAGTTCTACCGGGTCCGCAAAGGCGACAGCCAACGCGCCGGTACTGGTCTGGGCCTTGCAATTTGCAGGGGGTTCATCGAAGCCATGGGGGGCACGATCGAGGCCGGCAACCGCGAAGCGGGAGGTGCGGTTTTCACCATAACACTGCCGGTTTCCAAAGACGGCAGGACAGGCGCTGCGTCATGAGTGTTGTTGTTGCAAACATACTGGTGGTCGATGACGAGCCTGCGATCCGTCGCTTGCTGCGCACAAGCTTGTCTTCGCAAGGCTTTCAGGTTTTGGAAGCGGCAGACGGCAAGCATGCGCTTGCTGAAATCGAACGATCACAGCCCGATCTGGTCATTCTCGATCTGGGGCTGCCCGACATTTCCGGCCTGGACCTGATCCGCACCGTGAGAGCCGGTGGCTCCGCCATACCGATCCTAGTGCTGTCGAGCCGCGCCGATGAGACGGGCAAAGTCGAGGCGCTCGACCTCGGCGCCGACGATTACGTTACCAAGCCGTTTGGAACCGGCGAGCTTTTTGCCCGGGTTCGCGCAGCGCTCAGGCATCGTCTGCAGCAGCAGGGCGAGCAACCGATTTTCCAAAGCGGCAATCTGAGCGTGGACCTCGTGCGCAGGATCGTGCGCGTGGAAGGCGCCGAAGTGAAGCTTTCGCCGAAGGAGTACGACATTCTGCGCCTTCTTGTGGCCCATGCAGGCAAGGTGCTGACCCACCGTATGCTGATGAGCAATGTCTGGGGCGGCGAGACCGACGTTCAATACCTGCGCATCTACATCCGCCAACTTCGACAGAAGATCGAGGCAGACCCTGAACAACCGCAACATATTCTGACAGAAACCGGCGCCGGCTACCGTCTCAAATTGGCTTGATCGGCCGGGTCTAATTCCAGACTGATGTGACGTCAGCGCTTCTTGCGCCGCCCGCGACCATCGACCCGGTGGTGCCCCTTGTACGATCCGATGGCAATGTGGATGTGGTGCATGGCCCCGCTATAGGTGATGACTTCCAGCGGTTGGGATTGCAGCCATCTCACAGCCGCGCGCTGGTTACCTTTGACCTTGAAATCGACAGCCTGGCATCGGGCATGCTTCGACCGCTTCCTGGTGCCGGCGATAACTGCTCCACGGCGGTAGGTCGATATGATCAGCACCCGGCCATAGTTGCGCGAAATATGAGCCATCGCGGCCCTAAGCGAACCTGGCAGGCATTTCGTGGAAGCTGCCTGAGCGGGGGGCAGGCAAACCAGGATTGCGAGAAACGCCGCTGAAACCACACCGAAGAAGCCGGTTCCAAGCGAACGCTTGTTACTCGCAAACACAGATCGACGGAATGTCGCATCGACATACCCCCGAGCAGACATTCTCCTGGATGGGCCGATGAAATCAGACCCTGAAAAACCCGTACACCAACTCAAAAAAACTTGGCGCCAAAACAGGGCACCACCTTCCGTCAAGAACAGTGCACGCAAACATCTCTTTCTCGTGAAGGAAAGCTATCCATCGGCAGGATGACCTACCACCGGCGGGCTAGAATATAGAAACAACAATCTATTGAAAAACAGCAACAATCTAGGCTGGTCGATCTATTTGCGACGACAACGGTCAATATGCCCTATTGCCAAGAAAACACCGTGAAAAAATTCTGTCCGCACCGGCAGCGTGAAATCAAGATATCGCCATCGGCCGATCATCGCCGTTAAGTCATTCTTCACTACGACCGGGCATGGTTGCAGACCTGCGGCCCAGTACCGAGTACCGCGGCGCGCAAGCGCCCAGGCAACAGCCCGCGTCTCCTAACGGAGGCGCGGGTCTCTTCATTTCCGGCTATCATTGCGGGCCAAGCAACTGCACGATACGGAAAGCAAAAAAGCCGGGCGAACCCGGCTTCCTAGTGTAGAGAGCGTCTTACTGCTCAGGCTGGCAGGATGGCGCCTTCCAGCGTGGTGAGCTGGTTCAAGAACTGCTCCGCCTTGGTGCGGCTGCCTTCATCCTTGGCGTCGGCAACGTCTTCACGTGCTTCCTGGATGCGGCGAGCGATATCCGCGCGGTCGATGTCCTTGACCGGCACAGCGGACTCCGCCAGGAGCGTGCAACCGGTGGGCAGGATGTCGGCGAAACCGCCGAATACAACGTAGCGGTCTTCCTGTCCCGATGCAGCCTTCAGCGTAACCACGCCCGGCTTGATGGTGGTCATGACCGGCGCGTGATTGGCCATCACCGTCATCTCGCCCTCTGCACCCGGAATGACGACGGATTCGACCTGTTCCGAAACAAGCAGGCGCTCCGGCGAAACCAGTTCGAATTGAAAGCTCTCAGCCATGACGTCTCACAGTGGTTTGGGTCGATCTGCGCGGACTTTGGAGCCCGCGCAATCTCAATGATGCTTAAGCCGCTTCGGCTGCCAGGCGCTGGGCCTTCTCGACCGCTTCATCGATGCCGCCGACCATGTAGAAGGCAGCTTCCGGCAGGTGATCGTATTCGCCGTTGCAGAGGCCCTTGAAGCCCTTGATGGTGTCGGCGAGATCGACGAGCTTGCCCGGCGAGCCGGTGAACACTTCGGCGACGAAGAACGGCTGCGACAGGAAGCGCTCGACCTTGCGGGCACGCGCGACGGTCAGCTTGTCCTCTTCGGACAATTCGTCCATGCCCAGGATGGCGATGATGTCCTGCAGCGACTTGTAGCGCTGGAGGATCGACTGCACCTGGCGCGCAACCTGATAATGCTCTTCGCCGACGATCATCGGGTCAAGCATGCGCGAGGTCGAGTCGAGCGGATCGACCGCTGGATAGATACCCTTTTCCGAAATGGCGCGGTTGAGAACCGTCGTCGCGTCAAGGTGGGCGAACGAGGTCGCAGGCGCAGGGTCGGTCAGGTCGTCGGCAGGCACGTAGATCGCCTGCACCGAGGTGATCGACCCCTTGGTGGTGGTGGTGATGCGTTCCTGCAGCGCGCCCATGTCGGTGGCAAGCGTCGGCTGGTAGCCCACGGCCGACGGGATACGGCCGAGCAGAGCCGACACTTCCGAACCCGCCTGCGTGAAGCGGAAGATGTTGTCGACGAAGAACAGCACGTCCTGTCCCTGGTCGCGGAAATATTCAGCGACGGTAAGACCGGTCAGGCCAACGCGAGCGCGCGCTCCCGGCGGCTCGTTCATCTGGCCGTACACGAGCGCTGCCTTCGAACCCTGGCCGCCGCCCTTCTTGTTGACGCCCGATTCGATGAACTCGTGATAAAGATCATTGCCTTCGCGGGTACGCTCACCAACGCCGGCGAACACCGAGAAGCCGCCGTGTGCCTTGGCAACGTTGTTGATCAGTTCCTGGATGAGAACGGTCTTGCCGACGCCGGCGCCACCGAACAGGCCGATCTTGCCGCCGCGAGCGTAAGGCGCGAGCAGGTCGAGAACCTTGATGCCGGTCACGAGGATCTGTGCTTCCGTCGACTGGTCGACATACTCCGGAGCCGGCTGGTGGATGGCGCGATGTTCGATCGCATCGACCGGGCCCTCTTCATCGACCGGCTCGCCGATGACGTTGATGATGCGGCCGAGCATGCCCGGGCCGACCGGAACCTGGATCGGCGCGCCCGTGTCGGTCACCACCTGTCCGCGAACCAGACCTTCGGTCGAGTCCATAGCGATGCAGCGAACGGTGTTTTCACCAAGGTGCTGGGCGACTTCCAGAACCAGCCGGTTACCGACGTTCTGCGTCTCCAGAGCGTTCAAGATGGCCGGCAGGTGATCTTCGAACTGCACGTCGACGACGGCTCCGATGACCTGGCGAACCTTGCCGGCAGCGCCGCTGGCCTTCGCAGCCACGCGCGGAGCCTTGGCCGCAGCAGCGGGCGCTGCCGCCTTCTTGGCCGGTGCCGCGGCCTTTGCCGGTGCGGCAGCCTTAGCTGGAGCTGCCTTCTTAGCGGTCGCCTTTGCGGGGGTCGCTGCTTTCGCCATCGTCTTTACCCTTTTTCGTCCGTTTGTTTCTTACACGCTTCCGCGAAGGCTACCGGCCTTCCCGGCACATGCTAGAGCGCCTCGGCGCCCGAAATGATTTCGATCAGTTCCTTGGTAATCTGCGCCTGACGCTGCCGGTTGTAGGTGATCGACAGCTTGTTGATCATGTCGCCGGCGTTGCGCGTCGCATTGTCCATCGCGCTCATCTTGGCACCCATCTCTCCGGCCGCGTTTTCAAGCAGCGCACGGAAGAGCTGTACCGAGATGTTGCGTGGAATGAGGTCGGACAGAATTTCGCCGGGCTCCGGCTCATATTCGTAGACCGCGCTGCCATTCGCCTGCTCGCCATTGGAGGCGCTCGCAGCCGGGATGATCTGCTGCGAGGTCGGGATCTGCGAGATCACCGACTTGAACTGCGAATAGAACAGCGTGCAGATATCGAAGCCGCCCTCGTTGAACAGCGTGATGACCTTCTTGGCAATTGCATCTGCATTGACGAAGCCGAGCGTCTTGACCTCACGCAGATCGACGCGCTCGATGATCAGCGAAGCATAGTCGCGGCGAAGGATGTCGAAACCCTTCTTGCCGACGCAGATGATCTTCACCGTCTTGCCGTCGGCAAGCAGCTTGCGGATATGATCGCGGGCAAAACGCGCGATCTGGGAATTGAAACCGCCGCACAGGCCGCGCTCG
>MKRZ01000160.1:0-561 GCA_001897075.1 Mesorhizobium sp. 61-13
CTATGGTGCGCAGCGGACAGGACGCTTTGCGTTCGGTGGAACAGTGCCAGACCTTCCGGAACTGCTGGGCCATCGACAGTAAGCGGGGGGATAGATGGGCGAAAAAACACCACCCAACTTGCCATGCTCGACAATTTCGCGGGAGGATTACCGCGCGCTGTCAGAGTTCCGCTACCTGTTGCGACGTTTCCTGGAGTTCAGCCAGCAGGCGGCACGCGGCGTTGGCCTGCAGCCTCGCCAGCATCAGGCGATGCTGGCGATCAAGGGCTTTCCTGAGGATCGGCCTGTTACCATCGGCGATCTGGCGGAGCGCCTTCGTATCCGCCACCACAGCGCGGTCGAATTGGTAGATCGGCTTTCCGAGGCGAACCTCGTCGTCCGCGAGCCGGATCCGGCCGACCAGCGCCGCGTCTTCCTGGTCCTTACTACCAAGGCCGATGCCTATCTGGCCAAGCTTGCGCATACCCATCTCGACGAGTTGTCGCGTATCGGTCCGCTGCTCAAGCGCATTCCCGTGCGCGAAGGCGGCAAGCGTTAGGGGATAGCGCGGCGTCCGTTACT
>MKRZ01000160.1:703-3465 GCA_001897075.1 Mesorhizobium sp. 61-13
CTCGCCGGTTGCCGAGCGCGGCGGCACTGCTTCGTGCATAACAGAGATGACGGTCACGCCGGGGCAGTTGTCCTTGATCGCCTGATGGAAGGCGATCTTGCCTTCCGGATCGAGTGCGCCGGTTGCCTCGTCGAGGAACAGCAGGCCCGGCTGGTGGAGCATGATGCGGGCGACAACCAGCTTCTGTTTCTGGCCGCCGGACAGGAGCTGGTCCCATGTCATGCCGGTGCGTGTTTCGTCGGCCATGAATTCGATGAAATCGCCGAGGCCAGCCTTGTGAAGCGCTGCGGCTGCGCTGGCGTCGGAATGCTTGTCTGCTGCTTCCGGCAGGCAAACGAGTTCCTTCAGCGTCACCTGCGGCAGCTTGACTTCCTGCGCTGCGTAGAAAGTCGTGATCCCCTCGGGGAAGACGATGGTGCCGCCGCCATAGGGCCACAGACCGTTCAGGGCCTTGATCAGCGAGGTCTTGCCGCAGCCGGATTCACCTTTCAGGAAGGTCCATTCGCCGCGCCGGAAGCGCAGTCTTTCGCTGGTCAGGAACGGCTCGGCCTGATGACCCTGATGGTTGAGCTGCAAGTTCTGGATGGTCAGACCGAATACCGGGTTCTGAACCGTATAGCGGAATTCCGAGAGGCCCGACTGGCGATAGAATTCCGCGGGCTTCTGCACGTTCTCGATGGCGTCGGCCAAATCCATCACGCGGCGGCTGTTGGCGCGTAGCGTGGCAATCGCCGGCATGACGTGGATGAACCACGAGCACTGGCTGATCAGTGAATTCACCAACTCGGCCCCGGTAATGTAACCCTTGAGGTCGATGCGGCTATGGATGAAGGGGAGCAGGCCCGGCCCGTAGGCCACGACCCGTGCGCCGACGAAGTTATAGATGCGCTCGAAGGAATCGTAGCTGGCGTTTATCCAATTGAGCTTGCCCCAGGTGCGATCGATGTCGACGTAAAGCCGTTCGTGCATGGCTTTCTGAACGCCTTCGCCGCGCGAGGCTGCGACGTGGAAGCTGCGGCGCAGGAAGGTCGTCAGCTCACCGCGATAACTGCCCTCGGCTTTCTGCATGCGGATCGACAGCCGCTCCAGAAGCCCGCCAAGCTTGATCGCGATGTAGGTGTTGACCGGCACGTATGCGACGACCGCCACGAAGGCCAAAGTGGCGCTGCCGTAGGTGCCGAGGAAACCCAACCCGTAAACCTCGGTCGAAGTTTCGAGCAGCTTCTGTCCGACAAAGAACAGCGACGAGGCAACCGCGATGACGCCCATGGCAAGGCCGATTGCGCCGCCGGTCATGCCCTTGATCGATTCCTGCACGCGCTGGTCGATATTGTCCGGCACGGTGTCCGAGCCGTGCTGCGCGTGAAAATGGGTGTGGTTGTCGTCGAGCAGGGCCTCGTTGAACCGGCCGTTCAGCCAGCCGCGCCAGCGCCGGTGCAAGGTGGCCGATACAAAACTCTTGGTACCGGTGATGCCGGCGTCCTTGAAGATAACGATCGCAACGAGGATCGCAGCGTTGGTGAGCAAGGTCTCCAGCGGCGATTCATTGGCAGCGTCATGATAATAGGCAATCGAGTTGATCAACTCGCCCGAGGCTTCGGCGAACCAGACGCCTGCCTTGCTCGACAGTGCGGTGAAGAAGGCCACGACCAGCGTCAGGGTCCAGGCTTCCGTCCATCTGTCGGAGAACCAGTAGGCCCGCATCAGGCCCCAGAAATTTCGCATTGACGAGACCGGCGTCGGGGAAGTCGGCCTCACTGCGCCGCCATGCTGCTTTCCCGATATTGAGTGCCGCGGTCTGCCGACCCGAATCACGTTTTGCCCAAACCTCTTTTCTATTGTTACGAAGGGTAACACCAATTGATCATTTTCAATTAGTTTATTGACGCCGCGAGGCGCGCAAAGGTTCCTACGTTGCGGTGCTGCAACAGCCCGATTGGCGTAGCCCGGGCTCAGCCTTGCGGCGGATCGTCAAATGGATTCAATCAATTGGGAGGAGGGGATCGGCAAAAATTTTGGTTAACGTAAGGTTAACTGCTGCGGTTGCCGCTTTCGCCTATCTTTCGGATGAGGCTTCGTTTTTCAGCTTCGAAAGCAATGTTCTTTCGAATCGCGCACATACATGATTCCTCGAAAGTCGTCGCCTGGCTCTCGTTGAGTGCTGATTCCGATGCTTCTCTGGCCACGCTTGCTTTGGTCTATCGAGTGTCGTGATCGATGCGGACGCATCGCTCATTGTTACCTTCGGGTGTGTTCTGCACCCTCTATGCACTGCCACGATGTCTCGGAATAGATCCCGGACTGCATTGCCGTCGCTTTGCTCGGCTCGCTTCCGGGATGACGCCGAGAGGTGCGTCGATTCACTTCCCTTCTCCCCTTGTGGGAGAAGGTGGCCGAGCGTTAGCGAGGTCGGATGAGGGGTGTTCCAGCCAGACGAAACCCCTCATCCGCCTTCACTTCGTTCAGGCACCTTCTCCCACAAGGGGCGAAGGGAGGTCGCCGCATACCTATTCATTGCCACGCCCGGATTGCTCCGTCTGGCCATTGTCAAAGAACTGACCTCATCTGAGAGGTCGGGAAGACGGGCGGCCGTTCGGTCGCTCGTTTAGATAAAGTATGCGGCCTTGCGGCCGCCCGTCTGGTGTCTGTCATCCAGTCGACTGGTCCCAAGATCGTCCGATGGGTCTCACCCTGTCGCGACGATCAGGCGATATGCGCCTCCTGCAAGCCACGGGTTCTCTTTCCTTTGTCATGGAAAGCCC
>MKRZ01000160.1:3533-13694 GCA_001897075.1 Mesorhizobium sp. 61-13
CCGTTGCCCGGTGCGCAGCCGGTTCCCGCAAGAGCGATGAGGCAGATTATGGGAGAGGTGCGAAGGGGGTGGATAAGTGGGGTGGAGGTTTCCGCTGGGATACGTGACTTGTCCACTCGATCAGAATCTTCACAAGAACCACCCTCTGGCCTGCCGGCACGGCGGATCGACCCTCGCCATGCTGGGGGAGGGCAAGGACGCACCGCCACAATGCCGGGGAGGCGGCACAAATACCCGGCGTGGCAACGATGCAACATGTGCTCGCGGGCGTGGCAATTCCGGGCTAGTATGGAAAAGAGCCTTCATGTATTGAGCCGGAATTCCCATATGGGAGAACTGCGGGCAATTGTGCCTGCCGAAACGAGTGTTGGTACGACAATGACGAAGTGGTCCCCGAACTCCTGGAGAGCAAAGCCAATTCAACAGGTTCCGGCCTATCCGGACATGGATGAATTGAAGGCCGTCGAGGCTCAGCTCGCCAGCTTTCCGCCACTCGTTTTTGCAGGTGAGGCACGCAAGCTGAAGAAGCAGCTTGCCTCCGTCGCAGCCGGTGACGCTTTTCTTCTTCAGGGTGGCGATTGCGCCGAGAGCTTCGCCGAGCATGGCGCGGACAATATCCGCGACTTCTTCCGCGTGTTCCTGCAGATGTCGGTGGTGCTGACTTTCGCCGGCTCGCAGCCAGTGGTGAAGGTTGGCCGCGTGGCCGGCCAGTTCGCCAAGCCGCGCTCGTCCGACAACGAGACCAAGGGCGAGATCACGCTGCCGAGCTATCGCGGCGACATCATCAACGGCATCGAGTTCGACACCAAGGCGCGTATTCCCGATCCGCGCCGTCAGGTCATGGCGTACCGCCAGTCGGCGGCGACGCTCAACCTGCTGCGCGCCTTCGCGCAGGGCGGCTATGCCAGCCTCGAGAACGTTCACCGCTGGATGCTGGGCTTCGTGTCCGACAGCCCGCAGGGCGAGAAGTACGAATCCCTTGCCCGCCGCATCACCGAGACGATGGACTTCATGAAGGCCGTCGGCATCACCTCGGAAACCAACCATGCGCTGCGCGAGACCGATTTCTACACCAGCCATGAAGCCCTGCTGCTCGGCTACGAGGAAGCGTTGACCCGCGTCGATTCCACCTCGGGCGACTGGTACGCGACGTCCGGCCACATGATCTGGATCGGCGACCGCACGCGCCAGCCCGACCATGCCCACCTCGAATATTGCCGGGGCATCAAGAACCCGCTCGGCCTGAAGTGCGGTCCGTCACTGACGCCCGATGGCCTTTTGGAACTGATCGACCAGTTGAACCCGGAAAACGAGCCGGGCCGTCTTACCCTGATTGCGCGCTTCGGCGCCGACAAGGTTGGCGATCACTTGCCGAAGTTGGTGCGCGCCGTGAAGAAGGAAGGCCGTTCCGTGGTGTGGTCTTGCGACCCGATGCACGGCAACACGATTACGGCGGCCGGCTACAAGACCCGTCCGTTCGACCGCATCCTGAAGGAAGTGCAGTCCTTCTTCGATGTGCACCGGGCCGAGGGGACGCATCCGGGCGGCATTCACGTCGAAATGACCGGCAAGAACGTCACCGAGTGCACCGGCGGCGCGCGCGCCATCACGGCGGAAGAGTTGCAGGATCGCTATCACACCCATTGCGATCCGCGCCTCAACGCCGATCAGGCCATCGAGCTGGCCTTCCTGGTGTCCGACCTGTTGAAGAAGAACAACCCGATCCAGCAAAAGCAGGCCGTCAACGGCTGATTGGCTGGATAAATTCTCGCTAACAAAAAGGCGTCCGCAATAGCGGGCGCCTTTTTCATGTCGGCCTGGCTTACATTGGCGAACGCATCGGCCGGAATGGGGTGTAGCGAAGAGGGTGTGCAGGCGCAGGCAGTCTGGTCGAAGGATTAGTCCTTCTTGTAGAGCATCCAGTTCTTGCTGCCCTGTCCGACCATCGAGGAGTGCCGCGTTACCCTGTTGCGGCCGCTGACCTTGGAACGGTAGAGCGCCTGATCGGCCTTCACGTAAAGGTCTTCCGGGTTTTCCGCTTCGGAAGCCATGCACACGCCCATCGACACGCTGACGGTGCCGTAGTTCGTTGCAGTCTGGCTGCTGGAGAACTGCGTCTGCTCGATCAGCTTGCGCAGGCGCTCGGCAATGTCGAAGGTGATGTCTTCGCTGGTGCCTTCGACGATCAGCGCGAATTCCTCGCCGCCGGTGCGGGCGACGAAGACGCCGCGCCTGACGCTGGACTGCAGGATATCGGCAACGGTGCGGATGATCTTGTCGCCGACCGGATGGCCGAACTTGTCGTTGATGTCTTTGAAGCGGTCGATGTCGACGAGGATCAGGGCGTTGAACAGGATGCCCTTGTTGCTGTTGTAGATGCGGGCGATTTCCTTGTCGAAGGCCCGCCGGTTCCACACCTGCGTCAACGGATCGGTGTCGGCGAGGCGCTTGTATTCCTCAAGCTTGGACTTGACGCTTTCGAGTTCCGCGGTCTTGTCGTTGAGCGTACTGGCAACCTGCCTGCCGCGATCGATGGTGGAGGCGGTGGCGACCGAAACGGCGCTGACGATCTTTTGCAGGAGATCGCGCGAGATCGTGGCCCGGTTGGCCAGCCCGCCGGACGTCTCGTCCAGGATTTTGCCGTATTTTTCGACCTGCGTGCGCTCGTTGCGCAAAAGGGACGCGATGTCTTCGAGTTCCTTCGCCAGCACGTCGCGCGCCTGGTCGACAATGCCCTGGCCGTGGTTCTGCGCGAAGAACTGGCGGCCGATGCGGTCGAGATCGTCCTGCGTCGGGCGGCTGCTAAGTTCCACGACAGCAAGGCTGAGTTCGGGATTTGAGCCGTTGAGGGCTTCGTAGAAGATTTCGTAGTTTCGAGGGATGCCGACGACGCCCAATTGGCGCATTGTAGCCACGACCGTCGTGGTCAAGTCTGAGTTTCGGTCTTGCGAAACTGCTGCCGGCTGCATGAACGACCCCCACTCCCTCAGAGCCGGTGGGCCTCTGCAATGGCACGATCACCGGTCGGGGAGCGCATCCCGAAAACTTCTATAAACATTGCGAAGATACGTGCCCCCAAAAGATCGATCTTCACAACCACACCTATAATTCGCCTTGGCTAAAGTTTCCTTAATTCGCCGAAAGCGGAGGGTTTTTCTTCTACCTGAAGATGTAGATCGTCAGTTGGTCGTAGTCAGGACAGCGGCAAATGTATTTGCTGTTAAACAGATGTATCGGATAGCGGCACTTTAATTGTCGGGGATGAGATGATGGCAACAACACACACCGGATCATGCTTGTGCGGCAAGGTGAGGTTCGAGGCGCGTGGTCCGTTGCGCGGCGTCGCCTATTGCCATTGTTCGCAATGCCGCCGACAGACCGGGCACTTCCTTGCGGCAACGAACGTCAATGACGCGGATATCGACATTGAGGGCGGTGATGCACTGGTCTGGTACGCGGCGTCGCGATTCGCAAGGCGCGGGTTCTGCGGCGCATGCGGTTCGGTGCTGTTTTGGAAGCACAACGATCTCGACGAGATTTCGGTGATGGCCGGGTCGTTCGACATGCCGACGGGTCTCAAGGCGGAATGCCACATATTCGTGGCCGACAAGGGCGATTATTACGAGATCGACGACGGTTTGCCGCAATTTGCCCGCTCGACGCCTTCGATCAAGGTTGCCGACGAGTGACGGTTGGAGGATAAGCGCACCGTTTCATCGAACGGTCACAATCCTGCAATTCTTGCTCCCGGCGATACTCAAGGAAATAATCACATGAAGCGGCTGATCGATGCGTTCTTCAACTCCGTGCGGGCGTTTCGCCGGCTGGCCGGCAGCGAAGCCGCATTCCAGCAGGAGCTGATCCTGCTGTTGATCGCGATACCGGTGGGCTGGCTGATCTCCTCGTCATGGAGCGGCTATGCCTTGCTGATCGCTTCGATCCTCGTGCTCATACTGGTTGAAGTGCTCAACACCGGCATTGAGGCGACCTGCGATGCGGTCAGCCGCGAGTTCAACATCGACATCCAGCTTGCCAAGGATTGTGGTTCGTTGGCGGTGCTGATTGCCGTCGTGCTCACCGCCGGCGTGTGGGGGCTTGCTCTTATCGAAAGGCTTGTTGGCGCGCCGATCTGACAGGCGGCTGCTCAACGGAGAGGGGCGTCATGTTGTCTTTCCAGAAGATCCGT
Source organism: Mesorhizobium sp. 61-13 (assembly GCA_001897075.1). Classification (GTDB taxonomy): domain Bacteria; phylum Pseudomonadota; class Alphaproteobacteria; order Rhizobiales; family Rhizobiaceae; genus Mesorhizobium. Next base: position 7,720 of record MKRZ01000160.1, read on the forward strand.
GCACGGGCGGCCAGGCGCAAGGGCGGCGACGATGTGCTGATGTCGCTTCTCGGTTCCGCGCCCGACAATGCCGCGGTTGCGCGCATTACCGACGACCGGATCTTGTCGACCATGTCGGAGCGGATTTTTGCGGCAGGCTTCGTCTGGCGCGTCATCGAGCAGAAATGGCCGGGTTTCGAGGAAGCGTTCCTGCAATTCGAGCCGAAGCGGCTTTTGTTCCAGCCGGAAGATTTCTGGCACGACCTTGCCTCCGACAAGCGCATCGTGCGCAATCCGCAAAAGATACGGGCTGTGCGCGAAAACGCTTCTTTCGTCGAACGCGTTTCCAAGGAACATGGCGGTTTCGGCAAGTTCCTGAGCACGTGGCCGGCCGACGACCAACTGGGGCTGATGGCTTATCTCGGCAAATACGGCAGCCGGCTCGGCGGCAATACCGGGCAGTATTTCCTGCGCTGGCTGGAGTGGGACAGTTTCATCGTCTCGCAGGACATGGTGGCGGCGTTGCGCGATGCCGGGCTCGACATTGCCGAAAGTCCGACATCGAAGAAGGACCTGGCCAAGGTCCAGGTGCAGATCAACGACTGGGCGGATGAGACCGGGCTCCCGCGCAAGCACATATCGCGCATATTGGCGATGTCGATTGGCCAGAACAACTCGCCCGAGACGATCCGCGAATATACGGGTGAGTAGAAAGCGGGCATTGCCGGTTGCGTTGCCGCAAGCTAAATCCGAAAGCATGACCAAGAAGACCATTCCCGATACGTTGCGCATCGCAGTGGCCCAGCTCAACCCGACGGTTGGCGATGTGGCCGGCAATCTTGCCAAGGCGCGCGAGGCGAGGGCGGATGCCGCCCGCCAAGGCGCTGATCTTGTGCTGTTCACCGAACTGTTCATTGCAGGCTACCCGCCGGAGGACCTGGTTCTGAAACCTGCCTTCCTGAAGGCATGCGAGCGCGCGGCTCAGGACCTTGCAGGCGATACCGCAGACGGCGGCCCCGGCGTCATCATCGGCACGCCGTTGAAGCGCAAGAGCGGCACCCACAACTCGATCATCGTTGCCGATGGCGGCAAGATCATCGCTGAGCGTTACAAGCTCGATCTGCCCAATTACGGCGAGTTCGACGAGAAGCGCGTTTTCCAAGCGGGACCGGAGGTGCCGGGGCCGGTCAATTTCCGTGGCATCCGGCTTGGCATTCCGATCTGCGAGGACATCTGGGGCGAGCTTGGCGTTTGCGAGACGCTGGCGGAGAGCGGCGCCGAAATCCTTTTGGTGCCGAACGGGTCGCCTTACTACCGCAGCAAAGTGGACATTCGCCATCAGGTGGCCATCAGGCAGGTCATCGAAACCGGGCTGCCGCTGATCTATGCCAACCAGCTTGGCGGTCAGGATGAGTTGATATTCGACGGCGCGTCATTTGCCATTGCCGCCGACAAGTCGCTGGCCTTCCAGATGAGCCAGTTCGAGGACGCGGTTGATGTCACGACCTGGAAGCGCAAGGACGACGGCTGGGTCTGCACCGAAGGCCCGATGTCGAAAATCCCGGAGAAGGAAGAGGCTGACTATCGCGCCTGCATGCTGGGCCTGCGCGACTATGTGAACAAAAACGGCTTCAAGAACGTCGTGCTTGGCCTTTCAGGCGGAATCGATTCGGCGATCTGCGCGGCATTGGCGGTGGATGCGCTTGGCGAAGAACGGCTGCGGGCCGTCATGATGCCTTATCGCTACACGTCGAAGGACTCGCTCAAGGACGCCGAGGATTGCGCCCGCGCGCTCGGTTGTCGCTATGACATCGTGCCGATCTTCGAGCCGGTCGAAGGCTTCATGCACGCGCTGACCCAGCTTTTCGACGGCACCAAGGAAGGCATCACCGAGGAGAACCTTCAGTCGCGCGCCCGCGGAACGATCCTGATGGCGATCTCGAACAAGTTCGGTTCGATGGTGGTGACCACGGGCAACAAGAGCGAAATGTCGGTTGGCTACGCCACGCTTTACGGCGACATGAATGGCGGCTTCAATCCGATCAAGGACCTCTACAAGATGCAGGTCTACGCCATTTCGCGCTGGCGCAACACGCATGTGCCGCCGGGCGCTCTTGGGCCTTCGGGCGAGGTGATCCCGAAAAACATCATCGACAAGGCGCCGTCCGCCGAACTGCGCGAAAACCAGACCGACCAGGATTCGCTGCCGCCATATCCCGTGCTCGACGACATTCTCGAATGCCTGGTCGAAAACGAGATGGGCGTGGACGAGATCGTCAAGCGCGGACATGACCGGGCGACGGTCACGCGGGTGGAAAACATGCTCTACATCGCAGAGTACAAGCGCCGGCAGGCGGCACCTGGCGTGAAGATCACCAAGAAGAACTTCGGTCGCGACCGCCGCTACCCCATCACCAACCGGTTCCGTGATCGCGGCTGATCGAAACGGCGCGATCTTGTAAACCGTGAAAGCATCCGTTACGCCCCCTTCATGACCGTTACAGTCCGCTTTGCTCCGTCGCCCACGGGCCGAATCCACATCGGCAACGCCCGCACAGCCTTGTTCAACTGGCTGTTCTCGCAAAAGAACAGGGGCCGTTTCATCCAGCGCTTTGACGATACGGATATCGTCCGTTCAAAGCAGGAATATTCCGACTCGATCCTTTACGACCTGCACTGGCTGGGCATTTTCCCCGATTCCATCGACTACCAGTCCAAGCGCTTCGATATCTACGACGCTGCGGTGGAGAAGCTGAAGACCGCAGGGGTTCTTTACGCTTGCTACGAGACTCCCGAAGAGCTTGATTTGCGCCGCAAGGTGAGACGCACGCGCGGGTTGCCGCCGGTGTATGGCCGGGAGGCATTGGCGCTGACGGCCGAGCAGATTGCGGAATACCAGTCGGATGGCAGAAAGCCGCATTGGCGCTTCTTGCTGCCGAACTTTTCGTCCGATCCGATGCATCCCGAGCGCACCGACATCCGCTGGAACGATCTAGTACGCGGCGAGGAGACCGTAGACCTGGCCTCGCTGTCCGATCCGGTTCTGGTGCGTGAGGATGGCACCTATCTCTACACGCTGCCTTCGGTTGTCGATGACATCGACATGGGCGTGACGCATGTCATCCGCGGCGACGACCATGTCACCAACACCGGCGTGCAGACGGCCCTGTTCAAGGCGCTCGGTGCCGAATTGCCAACCTTCGGCCACCACAATTTGCTGACGACGACAACCGGCGAGGGTCTTTCCAAGCGCACCGGCGCTCTGTCGATAGAGAGCCTGCGTGAAGCAGGTATCGAGCCGATGGCGATTGCGTCACTGGCAGTGCTTATAGGCACGTCCGAAAGCGTGCAGGCGATGCCGACCATGGCCGAGCTTGCCGACCATTTCGACCCGGCGGCAACCTCGAAATCCGCAGCCAAATTCGATCCCGACGAGCTTTTCGTGCTCAATCGAACCCTGCTTCACCATATGGCGTTTGACGAGGTCCGTGATCGCCTGATCGTACTCGGCGTATCGGATGCGCGCGCCGAGCCGTTCTGGAACGCAGTGCGCGGCAATCTCGACAAACTGGCGGATGCCGGCAAGTGGTGGCGGATCGTCAATGACGGCGTGCAGGACAAGCCTGAATTCTCGGATGAGGATAGGGATTTCCTCAGAGAGGCTTTTGATCTGTTGCCGGATGAGCCATGGGACGTTGCGGTCTGGAAAACCTGGACAAACGCCATTCGCGAAAAGACCGGCCGCAAGGGAAAGGCGCTGTTTGCGCCGCTTCGGCTGGCGCTTACCGGGCTTTCTTCGGGGCCGGAGCTTGCAGATCTATTGCCTCTTCTCGGCCGGGAAGGAACGTTGGCCCGACGACCCTGACCTTTCGGTCTTCGTCGATTTCCCGCTCGACCGGCTTGATATCTTTTGCCGTATCGGGCGCCGGGGCGGCGGGCTTGGTCGGCTTGACCTCGACAATGGACGATCCGGGCCGCGAAATCATCTCCGGGGATCGAGCATCCGGCGTGGTTCCAAACATCGAGGAATCCCTGACGGTGCCGCAACTGCAACTCGGTTCCCTCGTTACGTCCAGCCGCCTGAAGACAAATGCGTTGGGCAACTGCCTGTATGGGCCGCCAGTAACGGACGACAGCATGTCGCTGGCCTTGGTGTCGCCTCTCTCGGAATAGAAAAGTTCGACATTGGTACCGGGACAGGCGGCTTCGCAACGAGCCTGGTCGCGCTGGAAATCGCCGACCGAGGCGATGGTCGACATCGGAAAGAAATAGCCGTCGCAGGTGCGTACGCAAAGCGTGCGGTATTCACCGTCCAGCCGCTGGAACCCGTCGCCACTTCTGCGAATCATGACGCCCTTGTTCAGCGCCTGCTCCTGCCCTTCGACGTGCGGAGGCTCGCCCAGTTGGTCTTCGTCATCCGACGGCGAAGATCGCAGGATGATGACCTGCCCCTTGCGGCAACCATTGGCCTCGAGGGAAGCCATGATGCGGGCATGACCACGACTGCCTGTGTAGCCTGCGCTAGACGCCCGCTCGCGTTGCAAGCTGTCGAGATTGGCATTCATTCGATCGATGGTGCTGTTGATGTCGGCGCAGTCCTTGATCGCATTGCCCGATAGCTGGAAATCGCACTGTTGCTGGCGCGCATGGTCGCGTGCGATCTCGATCTGCTCGACCTGTTCGGCAATCGCGTCATCATATTCGCCGGCGTTGTTTGGAGCGTCGGCAAGCTCCGCTTCGAGTTGGCGGCAGATGTCGGAAGCAGCCACAGCCGGAAGGCAGACAGCGACCATCATCCCGCCCGCAAGCGTCAAGGCAATTGTCAGTTTTCGCTTCTGACCCTGCACTTTCGCCCCATGTTCAAAGCTGTCCACGCGAGGCTAGCGCGCAGCAAGTTAACTACTTCTTTAGGGTCCTTTTTGACCGTGGCGTCGGCTGATCGACGTCCAATGTTGCCTGGGCCTTTTGCGCGGCCTCGACGATGGCCAGCGCGGTCATATTGACCACACCGCGCGATGTGACCGATGGCGTCAGGATATGGGCCGGCATGTCTGCACCCAACAGGATTGGCCCGACATGCAGCGCGTCCATCATCTGCTTGACGGTGGACATCGCGATATTGGCCGAATCGAGATTGGGGAAGACCAAAAGGTTCGCTTCGCCCTTAAGGCGCGAATGCGGAAAGACGCGCTGGCGCAGTTGCGGCGAGAGTGCCGAATCGGCGTTCATCTCGCCATCGCATTCCAGTTCCGGCGCGAGCCGGGCAATGAGTTCCGCAGCGTGGCGCATCTTGGCGGCGCTTGCCGTATCGCGCGAACCGAAATCGGAATGGGACAGCAGCGCGGCCTTTGGCTCGATACCGAAGCGCCGGATTTCCTCGGCCGCGAGCACCGTCATCTCGGCGATCTCCTCCGCCGTCGGATCGACAGTGACGTAGGTGTCGGTAAAGAAGGTGATGCCGCGCTGGGAAATCAGCATGGATAGGGTCGAAAGGTCATTGTCCTTGATGCCCGGCCGCGGCCCGATGATGAGCGAGACGTTGCGCAGATGTTTGCTGAACCGGCCTTCCAGACCGCACAGCATCGCATCGCCATCGCCGCGCTTCAGGGCGAGGGCGGCAATCACGGTGTTGTCGGTGCGCACCATCGTGCGCGCAGCCTCCTGGGTGACGCCGCGCCGTCCCGCCAGTTCGATGAGAAGATCGACATAGTGCCGGTAGCGGGGGTCATCCTCGGGGTTGATGAGCTGGAAATCCTTTCCGGCCTTGATCTTGAGTCCGTAGCGCCTGAGGCGCACGTCGATGACATGCGGCCGCCCGATCAGGATAGGTTCGGCAATGCCTTCTTCGACGACCACCTGCGTGGCGCGCAGCACCCGCTCATCCTCGCCATCCGCATAAACCACGCGCTTGGCCGTGGAGGCGCGAGCCGTCGTGAACACCGGTTTCATGACCAGGCCGGAGCGGAAGACGAAGCGGTTGAGCTTGTCGATATAGG
>MKRZ01000160.1:13714-18878 GCA_001897075.1 Mesorhizobium sp. 61-13
CGCGTGGCAACGCCGGTGTCGCAGGCCGCCTTAGCGACTGCCGGCGCGATCCTGAGGATGAGGCGTGGATCGAACGGCGAGGGGATCAGGAACTCCGGCCCGAATATCGGTGTCTCGCCGGAATAGGCGCGCGCGGCGACATCGGACGGTTCCTCGCGGGCAAGCGCTGCGATGGCGCGCACCGCAGCCATCTTCATTTCCTCGTTGATCGCCTTGGCGCCGCAGTCGAGCGCGCCGCGGAAGATGTAAGGAAAGCACAGCACGTTGTTGACTTGATTGGGAAAATCCGAACGGCCGGTACAGATCATCGCGTCCGGGCGAGCTTCGCGCGCGGTCTCCGGCATGATCTCCGGCGTCGGGTTGGCAAGTGCCAGGACGAGCGGCTTTTCCGCCATCAGCTTGAGCAGTTCCGGCTTCAAAACGCCTGCGGCAGACAGGCCGAGGAACACGTCCGCGCCCGGCAGGACGTCGGCCAGCGTTCGCGCGTTGGTGTCCTTGACGTAAGGGTCTTTCCAGCGGTCCATTTCGTCGACGCGGCCCTTATAGGCGACGCCGAAACGGTCGGTGACCCAGATGTTTTCTATCCGGACGCCGAGCGAAACGAGAAGGTTGAGGCACGCCAGCGCCGCCGCGCCCGCGCCGGAGGTGACGACCTTGATGTTCTCGATCGACTTGCCGGCGAATTCCAGGCCGTTGAGGATCGCCGCCGCCACGATGATCGCGGTTCCGTGCTGGTCGTCGTGGAACACCGGGATGTTCATGCGCGCCTTGAGCTGTTCTTCCACCTCGAAGCACTCGGGCGCCTTGATGTCCTCGAGGTTGATACCGCCGAAGGTTGGTTCGAGCGCCGAGATGGTGTTGACCATGCGGTCTATGTCCGGCGCATCGATTTCGATGTCGAAGACGTCGATGCCGGCGAATTTCTTGAACAGGACGGCCTTGCCTTCCATCACCGGCTTGGAGGCGAGGGGGCCGATATTGCCGAGGCCGAGAACGGCGGTGCCGTTGGAGACGACGCCGACGAGGTTTGCCCTCGCGGTGTAGTCGGCTGCGGTGGCTGGATCGTCGCGGATTTCCAGGCAAGGAGCGGCCACGCCGGGGGAATAGGCAAGGGCAAGGTCGCGCTGGTTGCCGAGCGGCTTGGTGGCCTGGATTTCCAGTTTGCCGGGTATGGGATGCTTGTGAAAGAAGAGCGCGGCCTCTTCGAGATCCGACCGCGTCGTTTTCGTATTGCCGCCGTTCATGTCACAGCTCCCCTCGCTCGCCATTGGGACCCAGAAGCCGATGCTTTTTATTATAGTCCGGCTCTAACTGTCTGTTTGAGCGCAATCATTTTCGACAGCCAACCGGCGTCACGCTCTAAACACGATGTTGGTACTAGCACGCTTTCGTCAAAAGGCACTCACGTAGAGCCCGCCGTCCACCGGGATGTTCTGCCCGGTCAGGTAGCCGGCGTGGACCGAACAGAGGAAGGCGCAGACCTGCCCGAACTCTTCCGGGGTGCCCAGCCGCTTTGCCGGAATGTCGGCGCTGATGCGCGCCTTGCGCGCGGTCGCGGCGGCGGGGTCCTCGACCGAGCCCGGTTCGTGCGGTCCGCGCAGCCGGTCGGTATCCAGCTTGCCGGGCAGGAGGTTGTTTATGGTGACGTTGCGGTCGGCCACCGTGCGGGTGATGCCGGCGAGGAACGACGTCAGGCCGGCGCGGGCGCCGGACGAGAGGTCAAGGCCGGGGATCGGCATGTAGACCGACAGCGACGTGATGTTGACGATGCGGCCGAAGCCGCGTGCGGCCATGCCATCGACGACGGCTTTGACCAGTTCGATCGGGGTCACCATGTTCTGGGTGACGCCGGCGAGGATCTTTTCGCGGTCGAGTTCGCGAAAATCGCGGAACGGCGGGCCGGCGTTGTTGTTGACGAGGATGTCGGGTTCCGGGCAGGCGGCGAGCAAGGTTTTCTGGACGCTGGGCTCTGAAACGTCGCCGGCGATTTCGGTGACGGTGACGCCGAAACGCTCGCGGATTTCAGCGGCGGTGCGCGCCAGCACCTCGGCGTTGCGGCCATTGACGACGATATCGCAGCCGGCCTCGGCCAGCGCCATGGCGCAGCCGCGCCCGAGCCCCTTGCTCGACGCGCAGACGATGGCTTTGCGGCCGCGAATACCAAGATCCATGAGATGTTCCTTCCAGTTCCTGATCCGGTCACTTGCCTGACGCTACCCTGCGGGCTGGATCAATCGCAACTGTCATACGCTTGTTGCATGAATCGCGGCATAGGCATCACCAAAAGGTGAGATTGCGATGCCCGGCCCAGAACCCCGCACTTTCCGCAGCATTTTCATCTCCGATGTGCATCTGGGATCGAAAGCTGCCAAGACGGAATTCCTGATCGACTTCCTACGCCATCACGATGCCGACACGATCTACCTTGTCGGCGATATCGTCGATGGATGGCGCCTGCGCCGGACCTGGCATTGGCCGCAGAGCCACAACGATGTCGTGCAGAAGCTGCTGCGCAAGGCCCGCAAGGGCAGCAAGATCACCTATATCGCGGGAAACCACGACGAGTTCGCCCGGCAGTTCCAGGGCGTGCATTTCGGCGGCATCGTCGTCGCCGACAGCGTGATCCACGAAGCCGCCGACGGCAAGCGCTTCCTCGTCATCCACGGCGACCAGTTCGACACCGTGGTGCACAATGCGCGCTGGCTGGCCTATCTCGGCGACTATGCCTACGACGCGGCGATGTTCACAAATCGCCTCATCAGCCGCATGCGCAGCCTGCTCGGGCTTGAGTACTGGTCGTTTTCTTCCTGGGCGAAACTGCGGGTGAAGAAGGCCGTCAGCTTCATCGGTTCGTTCCAGACCGTGCTGGTTCAGGAAGCGCGCCGGTCCGAAGCGGATGGCGTGATATGCGGCCACATCCATCATGCGGCCATAGAGACGTTCGGCGACGTCGAATACATCAACACCGGCGACTGGGTCGAAAGCTGCACGGCGGTGGTGGAGCACTTCGACGGGCGCATGGAAATCCTGCGCTGGGCACAGGTAAAATCCGATGCGCCGCCGCCCAGCAACATCCTAGTTCCGATCCGCATAGACGTTCGTGTGCCTGAAGCCGCCTGAAAGGCCGCAGGCACAACCGGCGGTATGACCGTTCCGCCAGATACTGCGCTGTGGTAGATCGACCGAAGCTGCGCCGTCCGGATTCGGGCGGCAGCTTGTCGGATCGTTTCAATTCATGTCCCTGCCGCCGCTTTCGTCAGAACAGCAGATCAGGCCGCGCCATTTCGAATTGCGCATGGCCGCAATCTTCTTCACGCTTCTGATCCCGAACGGCATTTACATCCCGTATTTTCCGCTTTGGCTGACCGAAAACGGCTTTGGTCCCGAAGAGGTCGCGGTGATCCTGTCCGCGCCGATGTTCCTGCGCGTGGTGACGACGCCGTTCCTGACTGCGATGGCCGATCGGGCCAGCGACCGGGCAAATGTCTATATCGCGCTCGTCGCCGCCTCGGTCCTCGTCTCCGCAGGCTACTTCCTGCAACCCACTTATGTGCTGGTTTTGGCCGTATCGCTCGCGTTGGCAGTGGTGTGGACGCCGCATTCGCCGATAGGCGATTCGATTGCGTTGTCGGGGGTCCGGCGCTATGGCGCGAACTATACCGGGATGCGCATTTGGGGATCGATATCGTTCCTTTGTGCAAATCTCGCCGGTGGCTTCATCCTGGCGCACACAGGCGCCCAATCGGTGCCGCTGATCGTATTCCTGTCGTTTTGCGCGGCATTGGTAGCTGGCCTGTTTGCCCCACGCCTCGGCCCACCGCGCCGCGCGTCACCTCTGTCAGCAACAGACATGCAGGTATCTGCGCCGAAGCTCATCAATCCCTATTTTCTCTATTTCGCGGCCGGCACTGGCATTCTCATAGGCAGCCATGGCTTCCTGTACGGGTTCGTGTCGATTTACTGGAAGTCCATCGGCATCAGCGATTCCATAATCGGCCTGTTGTGGGCCTGGGGCGTTGCGGCCGAAATCGGCATGTTCCTGTTCTTCAACAGGCTCTTTGCCTCAACGACCGTTGTGAAGGTGATGGTGCTGGCGGGGGTTGGCGCGGTCGTGCGCTGGCTGATCTTCCCCTTGATCTGGCCTTTGGGACTTGGCGTTGCTGGCTTCTTTGCCGTGCAAACGCTGCACGCGCTTTCGACGGCCCTGATCCTGATCGGCTTGCAGAAGATGATTGCCGAGACCGTTGCCGAGGAGCAGACCGGGGCGGCGCAAGGCATTGCCTATTTCAGCAACGGCTTTTGCACCGCTGCGGTGACCCTTGTTTCAGGGCCGATCTACCACCGGTTTGGGGTGGACGGCTTCTTTGCGATGATAGCCGTAGCCTTGGTGGGCCTGGCGTGCATTGGCCTGGCCGCGCGCTCAGCCCCAAAGCGCGCGTGATGGCGGCGAGACGAGCGATCCCTCATAGGTGAGGCCGGGTTCGCGATCCACCGCGAGCAACAGCGGTCCATCCAGATCGACGAATTCGGCACCTTGTGCCAAAAGCACCGCCGGCGCCATGGCGAGCGAGGGGCCGACCATGCAGCCCACCATGATGCCGAGCCCCAATTCGCGGGCGCGATCCCGCAAAAGCAGGGCTTCCGTCAACCCGCCAGCCTTGTCGAGCTTGATGTTCACGGCATCGTAAAGGCCAACAAGTGCTTCCAGATCGCGGGCTTCGTGAACGCTTTCGTCTGCGCAGATCGGTATCGGATGCGGAATTTTCTTCAGGATGCCGTCGCGCCCTGCCGGCAGCGGCTGTTCGACAAGGGCCACTCCGAGTTCGGCTGCTGCCGCCAGGTTTTCGACGATGTTGTCGTCGGTCCAGCCTTCATTGGCATCGAGGATGATGCGCGAGCGAGGGGCCGCTTCCGCGACCGCGCGGATGCGGACAATGTCGTTGTCGCCGCCGATCTTGACCTTGAGCAGGGGCCGGCCGGCGTTGGTCCGTGCCTGCGCCGCCATCGATTCCGGCGTACCCAATGACAAGGTGTAGGCCGTTTCCAGCGGAACGGGAACGATGCCTAGTCGCTCGGCCACGGAGGTGCCACCGGCCTTTGCTTCCAGATCCCAAAGCGCGCAATCGATTGCGTTGCGGGCGGAACCTGCCGGCATGGCCTTGAG
>MKRZ01000160.1:18967-20517 GCA_001897075.1 Mesorhizobium sp. 61-13
TGGCCTTGAGCAAGGCTTGCCGGTCCATGCCAGCGGACAACTGCTCCTTCGCGTTCTCAATCGCCGCGTGAACGCTTTCCATCGTTTCGCCGTAGCGCTTGTAGGGAACACATTCACCCCGTCCCGAGTGGTTGCCGTCGGTGATGATGCAGGTGATGACCTCCGCCTCGGTCTTCGAACCGCGCGAGATGGTGAAGGTGCCGGCGATGGGAAACCGTTCCGCCTCGACCGAAATGACACGCGCCATATCTTTCTTCTCCATCAGGGGCATGCGATGGCCTCTGCAAATCGACAGTCAAACGCCAACGGGTTAAACAGGGCGCCATGTTGACCATTGGCAAACGCGACGCAAGAAGGGCGGCTGCAAGGCAGGCAGATCATATGCCGCGCATCGCGCTGAGCGAGGACGGCGACACGCTGGGCTGCGCGTTTTCCGGCATCTGGACAACGCGCACGGTGGCACATGTCGATGCCGAGATGCGCAAGATGGAGAGACGCAACGGCTTTCAAACGCTGACGCTCGACCTCTCGCGAATCGAAAAGCTGGATACGGCGGGCGCCTGGCTGATCGACAGGCTTCAGAGCGCCAACAAGGCACGTGGCGTCAACGTGACGATGCAGGGAGAAAGCGAAATCGCCGCCATCCTGCTTGGCGCGGTCGGCGACGCTGCGGCCCGGTCCGACGAATCAAGGCCCGAACGCGCACCCAACATTCTCATTCGCGGGCTGGAGGCGGTTGGCCGCCGGGTCTATGAGATGCGCGACGATTTCCTTGCCGCCATGAACATTCTTGGCGCGACCATCCGCGGCGCGCAAATGAAGCTCGGTCGAGGCCACGCGGTCAATCCGGCTGCGATCTTCAACCAGATCGACCGCATGGGTGTGGGAGCAATCCCTGTCGTGCTTCTGATGTCGGCCATCGTCGGCGCAATCGTTGCACAGCAGGGCGCTTACCAGCTCAGCTACTTCGGTGCCGATATTTTCGTTGTCGACCTCGTGGGCGTGCTGGTGCTGCGCGAGATGGGCGTTCTTCTGACCGCCATCATGATCGCCGGCCGCTCCGGCAGCGCGATTACCGCCGAAATCGGTTCGATGAAGATGCGCGAAGAGGTCGATGCCTTGAAGGTGATCGGCCTTAACCCGATTGGCGTTCTGGTTTTTCCGCGCCTTGTGGCATTGGTCATCGCCCTGCCGTGCCTGACCATAATGGCGAACTTTGCTTCGCTCGGCGGCGGCATGCTGGCGGCGTGGCTCTATTCCGATATTCCGCCCGCCGCATTCATCGACAGGCTGCGCGTGGCAATCGATCTCAGTACTATTTTCGCCGGGCTGATAAAGGCGCCATTCATGGCGATGATCATCGGCACGATTGCTTCGGTAGAAGGAATGAAAGTTGGCGGCAGCGCCGAATCTCTTGGCCAGCATGTAACCGCATCCGTGGTGAAATCGATCTTCGTCGTCATCGTGCTCGATGGTCTGTTCGCGATATTCTATGCGGCGATCAATTTTTGAGATGGCGACCGCTGGCGAAACCATGGTGAGCGAAGTTT
>MKRZ01000161.1 GCA_001897075.1 Mesorhizobium sp. 61-13
GGGGCGCCCTCAAGAGCTGCGGCAAGCGGCTTCTGGAGAGCGGCTCGCCACTGACGAGCGCCCGCGCAATGCTCAAGGCCAACCAGCCTGACGGCTTTGACTGCCCCGGCTGCGCCTGGGGCGATCCCGAGCACGGGTCGTCATTCGAATTCTGCGAGAACGGCGTCAAGGCTGTCGCTTGGGAGGCCACGGAAAAGCGCGCCACGCCTGAGTTTTTCGCTACCCATACCGTTTCCGAACTGCGTGAGCAAACCGACTACGAGTTGGAGCTCAACGGTCGCCTTACGCATCCCATGCGCTACGATACGGCCAGCGACCGCTACCTGCCTGTTAGCTGGGATGACGCCTTTGCCGAAATCGGCGCGATCCTGCAAAGCCTCGACAGCCCGAACCGCGCCGAGTTCTACACGTCCGGCCGGGCCAGCAACGAGGCTGCATACCTTTACCAGTTGTTCGTGCGCATCTACGGCACCAACAATTTCCCGGATTGCTCCAACATGTGCCACGAGGCGAGCGGGGTAGGGCTGCGCCACTCGATCGGCGTGGGCAAGGGTACGGTTCTGCTGGAGGATTTCGAGGAGGCGGATGCCATTTTCGTTATCGGCCAGAACCCCGGAACCAACCATCCGCGCATGCTGGGGGATCTCCGGCGCGCTGCCATGCGTGGCGCTCGCATCGCCGTATTCAACCCGGTGAGAGAGCGTGGACTGGAGCGCTTCTCCGATCCGCAGGACAAGATAGAGATGATCCGGGGCGGTTCGCAGAACATTGCCAGCCACTACTACCAGCCGCGTCTTGGCGGCGACATGGCCGCGGTGCGCGGCATGAGCAAAGCCGTTCTGGCGGCCGACGACAAGGCGATTGCAGCTGGTCGTCCCTCAATTCTCGATCATGCATTCCTGGCCGAACATTGCGTTGATTTTGCAGACTATCGCGCCGCCGTTGACGCCACGAGCTGGGAACAGATTGAAGACCAGTCCGGCCTGACGCGCGAGCAGATCGAGGAAGCGGCGGATGTCTACATCAATGCCGAGCGCGTGATCTGCACATGGGCGATGGGTGTCACGCAGCATCTGCATTCCGTCGTCACCATCCGTGAGATTGCAAACTTCATGTTCCTGCGTGGCAATGTTGGCCGTCCGGGCGCTGGTTTCTGCCCGGTGCGGGGACACTCCAATGTTCAGGGCGATCGCACGGTCGGCATCAATGAGAAGCCGCCGGCGGCCTTCCTCGACGCGCTCGAAAGGGAACTGGGATTCGAGGTCCCGCGTGAAGATGGCCACAATGTGCTCAGCGCCATCGGCGCCATGCTGGATGGCTCGGCGCAGGCATTCATCGGGCTGGGCGGCAACTTTGCCCGGGCGACGCCAGACAGCGCGCTGGTGTCGAAGGCGCTCTCGCGCCAACGATTGACCGTCCACATCGCGACCAAGCCCAACCATTCGCATCTGATGCCGGGCGAAACCAGTTTCATCCTGCCGTACCTCGGCCGAACCGAAATCGACCTCAATTCCAAGGGCCAGTCGCAGATCGTCAGCGTCGAGGACTCGATGAGCATGGTCCACGGTTCTGGCGGCATCAATCGCCCCGCATCACGCCACTTGATGTCCGAAGTGGCGATCATTGCCGGCATGGCTGCGGCGACAGTCGGCAACGGCGTCGTCGACTGGGATGCGCTTGCCGACGATTACGACCGCATCCGCGACCTCATTGAAAAAACCATTCCGGGTTTCGAAGACTACAATCAACGCCTTCGCAAGCCACGCGGTTTCCATCTGCGCAACAGTGCAGCGCATAGGGAATGGAATACTCCGGCAGGCAAGGCCACCTTTGCAAGCGGTCCTTTGCCGGAAGAAACCGTGCACCAGAAGGCGCGCAAGGACGGCGCCCGTTTCGCTTTGCAGACATTTCGTTCTCATGATCAGTACAACACAACCGTGTATGGCCTCGATGACCGCTATCGCGGCGTCTACGGCGAACGCCAGGTGATCTTCATCAATCCCGCCGACCTGCGCGATTTCGGCGCTGAAGCCGGCGAACGGGTCGATGTCGTTGGCGAGTATAATGACGGCATCGATCGCATAGCGCCGTCCTTCCGCTTCGTCCCATATGATATCCCGCGCGGCAGTGTCGCCGGCTACTATCCGGAGCTGAATGTTCTTGTGCCGTTGGGTAGCTTTGGCGAAGGAAGCGATACGCCAACTTCCAAGTCCATCATGGTGTCGTTCCGCAAGCTTGAAGCGGCATGAGCGCAAGCGAGCCCGACCCCGAGGCATTCCTGACCGCCGTCGACAAGCTGATGATTTGCGATTGTAGGCTGACGCGCCTGCAAGCCGGGTTGCTGGCTGCCACGCAGCTGGACATTGCTCATGACAGCCGCAGCTTTGCCCGCCTGCTGGGCGTGCCGCATGCGCTTGTGCTGCGCGTTCTTGCCGAATTGGGCGAGAGGGAAGGTCTGATACGGGTCACCAAGCGAGATGCACGGACGATGCGCAATCACTATGCGCTGGGCGAGGAGGGCGAGAGCCTGTGTGCGCTGTCCGGGAAGCTGGAAATCCTGCAAACGAGAAACGGGTCGCTTGCAGGACATTCGTCAGCCAACTGATCGCAGCGCCCTGTCCGTCAACAACGGAACTAACGGTTGTCGTTGAAGAACTTTTTGACCGTCTTGACCACGCCCGCGTCCGAAACGGCGTAGCCGGCCAAAGCGTTGACCGCTCGTCGATATTCCGGACTGCTTATCACATCGCGCAGCTTCTCCACCGGCTTTGAGTTGAGAATGCTGGAGCGGCAGATGAAGAAATAGTCTTCCCTAATAACGTGCAAGAAATCGAGATCGTACTCGATTGCCGGAGCTTCGACGCCGAAGCCCGTATCGGCCATGCCGCGGGCGACATGCGCCGCAACCGCGGCATGAGTCTGCTCCACGACCTGGTTGCCTGTAATCTCGTCGCTGTTGATCTTGTGTTGTGCCAGGAGTTGCTCGAACAGCAATCGCGTACCCGAGCCGACATCCCTGTTGACGAAAGTGATCCTGGAATCGCGCAACTGACCCAGATCCGAGATGCCGAGCGGGTTGCCCCGCTTCACGTACAGACCCATCTCACGCGTGACGAAGCCGATGACGGAGTAGACGCTGGGGTCGAGCCACTTTTTGAGTGCGGCGACCGACCTGCTTCTGAGCTCGCCGTGCGGAAGGTGGATCGCCGCCAACTCGCATTCCTGCGCCCTTAGCGAATCCAGCGAAGCCTGGTTTGTCATGTAGCGCAGGTCGATATTGGAATCGGGGATCTTGGCGAGGAAGTCGCTCAGCTTCGAAATGGCGAAGCCATGGCTGGCGTGAATCCTGATCCGCGGAGGCAGGTCAGGCAGCAAGCTGGCCAGCTCCATTTCCAATTCCTGGGCGATGTTGTGGAGCTGTGGACCAAGCCGCGCCTTCAGATGCTGGTCAGCCCATACCAGCTTGTTTCCCAAGGCGGTGAGGTTTGAGCCCTTGCCGCGCCTGCGCTCGACTAGTGGTTCGCCGAAGAAGGACGCCCATTGGTCAACGAGATTCCAGGCATGGCGAAACGACATGCCCGAATGTTCGGCCGCCGTGGCAATGGTCCCCGAGACCTTTACCTCGTGCAGGAATCCCAGCAGCACTCGCATGGAATGCGGAGACGTCTCGTTGGTAAAATGCCAACTGGCCTCGATGTTGATGCGCACCATCTGCCGTTGCCTCCAGGGTAGCGGTTTTTAGGTCGAGGCTATGAGATAGAGCACACGGCAATTGAACTCGATTTCGATCGGGAAATCCAGTTCGCATTTAGGCTAAGACGTTGTCCTGGAGCCGGCGGGGTTTTTCCTGCGCCCAATTGCCAGACGGCCCGCCAGATGGCGGGCCGTTCGGCGTGTCTTCATCTACTGGAAGAGCTTCATTGCGTTGAGGAGCGTTTGGAAGATGCCCATCAGCAGCGGGATGCCAACGAAAACCCAGGCTGCCGCTACTTTCCAGGCAGGTGTGCGTACGATCGTGTCACTCATTGGATGTGTCCTCCCTCATTCTGCCGCTGCAGCCAACTCAGCGCCGCCCGATGCCTCGGCCTTGAGGTGGTAGCGCTTGTCGACGGCCTTGATCAGCAGGTTGCAGACGAAACCAAGCGCAAGCAGTCCGGCCATGATGTACATGGTCACGTTGTAGGCTTGCGCCTGGGCGATGCCGTGGTTGATGTTGTACTCGCGGATGTAGTTGATCAGCACCGGCCCGAAGATGCCTGCGGCCGACCACGCGGTCAGGACGAAGCCATGGATGGCGCCGACATATCTGACGCCGAACAAGTCCTTCAGATAGGCCGGAACCGTGGAGAACCCGCCGCCGTACATGCTGACGATGATCAGGAAGCAGAACACGAACAGCGGAACATTGCCCACGCCCGCTGCAAACGGCACGGTGATGTAGAGGCAGATGCCGAGAATGAAGAACGTGAAGTAGGTGTTCTTGCGGCCGATGAAGTCTGAAACCGTCGCCCAGCAAAAACGTCCGCCCATGTTGAAGATACTCATGAGGCCGACGAGGCCAGCCGCTGCGACCGGCGTGATGACACCGGGGAACATTTCCTGGCTCATTGCAGACGCTTGGCCAAGCACGCCGATGCCTGCCGTGGTGTTCGCGCACAAAACAACCCAGACGAGCCAGAACTGCGGTGTCTTGATGGCGTCGTAGACGTGAACGCTGTTGGTCGTGATCAGCTTCTTTGGCTGTGCTGGAGCCACGTAGCCATCAGGCTTCCAGTCCTTGGCCGGAACCCGCACCAAAGTTGCGCCGACCATCATGAACAGGAAGTAGACGCAGCCCAGGGTGATGAAAGTATTGAGAACACCCACGTCGGTATCCGACGCAAACCTCGCCATCAGCCAGACGGAAAGGGGAGAAGCAATCATCGCTCCACCGCCGAAGCCCATGATGGCCATGCCGGTTGCCATGCCCGGTCGATCAGGGAACCACTTGATCAGCGTTGAGACCGGCGAAATGTATCCAATGCCCAGTGCGCATCCGCCAAGGAAGCCGTATCCGAAGTATATCAGCCAGATGTTGTGAAATTTCACGCCAAGCGCAGAGACGAAGAACCCGCTTGCCCACAAGACACCAGCGGTGAACATCGCCTTGCGCGGTCCGCCTTCTTCGACCCAACGACCGAATATCGCGGCGGACAATCCCAGGAACACCATGGCGATGGAGAAGATCCATCCCAGTTCCGTCAGCTTCCAGTCTCCGGGCGCCGATTCAGTTATTCCCTGAAGCTTGGTCATCGGAAGATTGAAAACACTGAACGCATAGGCTTGCCCGATGCATAGATGAACGCAAAGCGCTGCTGGCGGAACAAGCCAACGATTATAACCAAGCTTCGCAACGGTTCTGGTTCTGTCCAGAATGGGTATGATAGATTTCGAGAATTGCTCAGCAGAATCTAATCTTGCCACCTTCTCCTCCTTCTCCAATATTTATTGTTTTGTTTGTGTTTTTATACGCATTGCCTTGGGTGTATTTATCCTCAGGAAATGCGCTATTTGACGAAAGCTGGTGCTGGATTTTTTCGAAACAGCTACCCGTCCGCACCCCTCCTCAGGCGGCCGTGTCCAAATGCATGGTTGTTGATATTTACAAGCAGGTATTGAAGTCGAATTCGATCAAATATTACCCGCAAATATTCGCGCCATTGTTTCTACGATATTGCGCGTGCGCGGGAATCTATACAAATCGAATTACCTCCTCCCATAGAGACATTTTGGTCAAATGCCTTCGGTATTCATGGATTTATTATTTTCTTTTGCCATGCACCCTAGCCAAAACGCTAGGCTTGGAGTCGCATAAATGCAATATGAATTTTTCTTCATATATTACATGATCTTATATCTATGTAGCTTCTTCTAGTCGTATCATAAATTGTGAATAATGTTTCATGTTGACGTCGTGAAAATATTCTATCTAATCATTTAGTATAACAAGAATAATACTGCCTGATAACAGAGCTATATATGGGAGGCCGAACATGAATGACATGACTGCGTTGTCGATGCAGGATCTGCTGATCGACGGGCGCCGCGTGAAGCCCCTGTCGGGCCGCTATTTCAACACGGTCAACCCTGCCACCGAGCAGGTCATCGCCCAGGTCGCAGAGGCCGGCGT
>MKRZ01000162.1 GCA_001897075.1 Mesorhizobium sp. 61-13
CCAGCTTTCGATCTCGGTCCAGTAGGCCTGCTTCGGCCAGCGCTCGAACCACTCCTGCGCCTTCAGTCTCGCATCCGAGCGCGACAGCACGAAAGTCTCGCGCAAAAAGCCGTCTCGCGGCCGACCGGCGCGGCTTGCGCGGCTCTGGTCAAGCCGTTTTTTCAACCCATCCAGCGGTGGTCTTGCCGGAGTGCGCAAAAAAGCCTCCTTGACGCTTTCTGCCCAGAGATTAGGGATCGCCACGGAAAAAGACGAGTCATTTGTCGGGCCAAGCGAACCCGAAACGGAGACCGAATTGCAGCGACCTGACATTACGGCCGGATTGCCCATCGACATCGAAGCGAAGAAGGAAACCGCAAGGGTATGGTTCGAGGAACTGCGCGACCGCATCTGCGCCGGCTTCGAGCAGCTCGAGGACGAAGTGTCCGGCCCGCAGTCAAGTTGGGAGCCCGGGCGCTTCGAGCGGACGCCGTGGGTGCGCGACGAGGGCAAGGGCGGCGGCGGCACCATGTCTATGATGAAGGGCCGCCTGTTCGAGAAGGTCGGCGTCCATACCTCGACCGTGCATGGCGAGTTCTCACCCGAATTCCGCAAGCAGATGCCCGGAGCCGACGAAGACCCGCGCTTCTGGGCAAGCGGCATTTCGCTGATCGCGCATCCCTGGAACCCCAATGTCCCGGCTGTGCATATGAACACGCGCATGGTTGTGACCTCGCGCCAGTGGTTCGGCGGCGGCGCTGATCTGACGCCGGTGCTGGATCGTCGCCGCACGCAGGCCGATCCCGATACGGTCGCCTTCCACCGCGCCATGCAGTTTGCCTGCGACAAGAACCGCGGCATTGCCGACTACGACCGGCTGAAGACATGGTGCGACGAATATTTCTACCTGCCGCATCGCGACGAAGCCCGCGGCATCGGCGGCATCTTCTTCGACTGGCTGCATTCGGAGGAGGAGAAAGGCGGCTGGAACGCCGATTTCTCCTTCGTGCAGGATGTCGGACGCGCCTTCCTCGTCGTCTACCAGCACCTCGTGCGCAAGAACTTCAACGACAACTGGACCGACGCCGACCGCGACGAACAACTGGTGCGCCGGGGCCGCTACGCCGAGTTCAACCTGCTCTATGATCGCGGCACCATCTTCGGCCTGAAGACCGGCGGCAACGTCGCCTCGATCCTGTCTTCCCTGCCGCCGGAAGTGAAATGGCTGTAAAATCTGCGTGAGCGCGATGTGAGCCGCAATCGTGTCCAGATCATCGAATCTGGGCGGCGATTGTGGCTTTTGAGGCCATTTGGAATATCTTTTTCGTCTAATACACTGCTGAAAAATCAGCGTTATTTCTTATGCCGGACCGGGAAACGCCGGCGGCTCACCACCCACGAACCGCGACCCGACGTATCTGGACGGTCTATTGTCTGCCGGGCGACGTTTCAAGAAACGCGCCCGCCATTCCAGGAGAGCCTGCCATGCGCAAGCTTGTTGTTTCGGCTGCTGTAGCCACCTTCCTCGCCTCCGGTTCAATGGCCTTTGCTGCCGTTCACCACACCACCGGCAACGTAAAAACGTTCAACGCCACGGCCAAGAGCCTGGTCCTCCAGGACGGCACCACCTTCCAGCTTTCGAAGTCCTTCAAGGATCCTGGCCTGAAGGTCGGCGAGAAGGTCACCGTCTCGTGGGACATGAGTGGCAAGAACAAGGTTGCTGAATCGGCGATGGCCGCGAAGTAACCGTCCAACCGGCGGCAGCGACGGGGTCAGGCCGCAAGGCTTGGCCCCGACGTTTTTGTCGGATCGCCATTCGGCTGGACCAGTACAAAACCGAATTTTCAACCGACACGCGCAACAAAATCCGGCCAGCCGTGTTATGCTTTCGTCTCATTCAAAACGAGGAAAGGAGAAACCCATGAAAGAGTTCCATTGCGGGTCGCTCGTCCCCGGCTGCGAATGGCACACGCGTGCCGACGAGGAAGCCGAAGTGATGCGCCGGGCTGTCGACCACATGCGCGAGACGCATGGCGAGACCGTGATTCGCGAAACCATGGTCGAGGCTATTCGCTCTCGCATCGAGAACGCGCGAGACGCGGCCTGATTCAGATGAGAGCGGCCTAATTCGGGTCGCGTGCTCTAAGTCTTCTTGAGTTCCTTCGCGGCGCGCTCGAGCAGCGCGTCGCGCTCAAGCCCGAAACCCGACTCGATCCAGTCGTTCTCAAGCCGCTTCAGCAACGCGCCAAGCTTTGGCCCGGGTGCAGCACCGAGCGATGTCATGTCGGAGCCCTTGAGGGGAAAAACCGGCTTTTGCCATTTTTCGGCAAAGCCAAGCAGGCGCGAGAAGCCGCCTGCTTGCATCAGCGCAGAAGTGTCCTCAACGGCGCGTGCCCTTGCGGTTGCCAGCGAAAGCCGCAACCTGTCGGCAAAAACCTGCGGATCGCCGAGATAGAGCAGCTTTGCCAGCGTGCCTTCAGTCGTGGCGGGATCGAGCGCCGGCCTCAGCGCCCAGCGCTCCATCCGGTTGGTTTCTGCAGTCGAGAACCGCAGCCTTTCGGCAAGCGCCTTCATGCGGGCGGCATCTGGCGGCACCATGGCTTGCAATCTCAGGATTGGGTCCGGTGACCAGCCGAAATCAGCCTCGGCCCGAACCAGCGCATGAATGGCGTCGATGCCCCATTTCTCGCTTTCGGGCAGCACGCGCGACAGAACGCCTGCCTGCCGCATCCACAACAGCGCCCGTGATGGATCCGGTGCTGACAGGAGCTTCTTCAGTTCCGCCCACACGCGCTCGGCCGAAAGCCGGTCGAGCCCTTCCTTCAGCCGTGCGCAGGCCTTGAGGCCATCGGCGTCGGGACGGCCATCGCCATACCAGGCAAAGAAGCGGAAGAAGCGCAGGATGCGCAGATAGTCCTCGCGGATGCGCGCTTCGGCATCGCCGATGAAGCGCAGCCGGCGCGCCGCGATGTCTCCAAGCCCGCCGACGAGATCGACGACAGTGCCGTCGGCCTCGGCATAAAGCGCGTTGATGGTGAAGTCGCGCCGTTCGGCATCGGCCTTCCAGTCACGCCCGAACGAAACCTTGGCGTGACGCCCATCGGTCTCGATGTCGGCGCGCAGCGTCGTCACCTCGAAGGGCTTGCCGCCGGCGACAACCGTGACCGTGCCGTGTTCGATCCCGGTCGGGACAGCCTTGAAACCGGCAGCTTCGGCCCGCCGAACCGTTACCTCCGGCAAGGTGGTGGCGGCGATATCGACATCGGCAACGCCCTGGCCAAGCAGCGCATTGCGCACCGCACCGCCGGCGATGCGCGCAGCCTCGCCGCCTTCGGCAAGCACGGCCAGCAGCCGCTGGAGGTGCTTGTCGTCAAGCCACTTGGCCCGTCCGGCTATTGTCACCGTCTCGCTCACGCATAGAGCCTTTCATAAAGCGTGCGGATAATGCCTGCCGTCACGCCCCAGATGCGTTGGCCGTCATAAGGCATTTCATAGAACATCCATTCGAGGTCGTTCCACATGCGGCTGCCTTTCTGGTGGTTGGCAGGGTCCATGAGGAAGCGCAACGGCACCTCGAAGGCCGCATCGACCTCGTCAGGGTTGAGATGGAGGTGGAAACCGGGCTTCACCACCGACAGAACCGGTGCGATGCGGTAGCCGGTGCCGGACACATAATCCGGCATGCGCCCGACAACATCGATATAGCCATTTTCGAGGCCGATTTCCTCGGCGGTTTCGCGCAAGGCAGTGAACTCGGGCGATGGGTCGCTTGCATCAATGCGCCCGCCCGGAAACGCCACTTGCCCGGTGTGACTGCGCAGCGTCTCGGCCCGCTTGGTCAGGATCACCGTGGCTTCCGAACCATGATCGACAACGGGAATGAGCACGGCGGCACCCCGCAACTTGTCTCGGTTGACCAGAAGGCGCGGATGGCCCGGATTGAAGCGATGGTCGCCATAGTCTGGCTGGTCGCCTTCGGACGCGCTTTGCCGGGCCGCGCGCATGCGGAAAGCCTCGGCGGAAAAAGGTGCAGGTTCAGCCATGGCCGTCAGGCGCTCAACTTTCTCAAGGCGTCCGCCGGCATGATCGGATAAATCTCGCCGCGCGAGCGTATGGCGAACATCGTTTGGCCGTCGATCTCGATCTCTTCGCCATGTTCGACCAGCTCGTACATCACCGGGCGCGCCACCAGCGCTTCCAGCCGCCCGCGCACCAGCACATAAGGCTTCAGGCCGCCGGTTTCGCTTTCATCGACAAAGCGCAGCGGATGCCCGGGACCCGCTTCCACCACATCGCCGACATTGGTGCGGAAGGTGACCGCCTGTTCGGCGCCCTGCCCCGCGACATTAACCTCGACGGCAATGAAAGGCGCATCGACAACGCGGATGCCAACCCTTTCCACCGGCGTGACGAGATAGGTCTTGCCGTCCTCGTCCTTGCGCAACACGGTCGAAAACAGTTGGACCAGCGGCATGCGGCCGATCGGCGTTCCCATGTAGAACCAGGTGCCGTCCTGCCGGATTTCCATGTCGAGATCGCCGCAGAACGCCGGATTCCAGCGTTCCACCGGCGGCAGGCCCTTGCCGGCGCGGGTGGCGCGCGAGATCAGCGCTTCCAGTCCGCGCGCGTCGGCAGCACTTGCAAGGCTTGCTTCACGATGTTCGGAGGCGTCCGTCATGGTCACGAAATAGTCACTGTTGTTGCGCTTGTCAGCCTAGGCCTGTGAATTAGACTCCGTATGTGGTTTAGACTCCTATCGCTTGCCGCGCGAGATCGAATCGCAGCCGAATGAGGACGGTTCGCCGTCTCCAGCATAAGGATCGAGGCACTATGAGCGTTATCGTCAAGGAAAGCCCGCTCAGCGAAAAGGACATGGTCGAACAGGCCGAAAAGGCGCTGGCCGACATTTCCCGGGTGCGCGATGGCATCGGCCGGGTGATTTTCGGCCAGGAAAGCGTGGTGGAACGCACGCTGGTTGCCTTGCTGGCCGGCGGCCACGCGCTTCTGGTCGGCGTACCGGGCCTTGCCAAGACCAAGCTTGTCGAAACGCTCGGCATCGTGCTCGGCCTCGACGCCCGCCGCATCCAGTTCACGCCGGACCTGATGCCGTCCGATATCCTCGGCTCCGAAGTGATGGAGCAGGACGAAAGCGGCAAGCGTTCCTTCCGCTTCATTTCAGGACCGATCTTCGCCCAACTGCTGATGGCCGACGAGATCAACCGCGCCTCGCCGCGCACCCAGTCGGCGCTGTTGCAGTCGATGCAGGAATATCATGTCACAGTGGCCGGAGCGCGCCACGACCTGCCCGCGCCGTTCCATGTGCTTGCGACGCAGAACCCGCTCGAGCAGGAAGGCACCTATCCGCTGCCGGAAGCCCAGCTCGACCGTTTCCTGATGCAGGTCGACATTCTCTATCCCGAGCTGGAAGCGGAACGGCGCATCCTTCTGGAAACAACCGGCGTCGATGAGGCGAAGGCAGCGAATGTGCTCAACCCCGAGCGGCTGCGCGAAATCCAGATGCTGATCCGCCGCATGCCGGTGCCCGAAAGCGTGGTCGAGGCAATCCTCAAGCTGGTTCGCTCGGCCCGCCCCGGCCAGGGCGACGCCGAGGCCGACAAGACCATCGCATGGGGTCCCGGTCCCCGCGCCAGCCAGGCGCTGACGCTGTGCGCCCGGGCGCGCGCGCTTTACGACGGACGCCTTGCGCCCTCCATCGACGACGTGCGCGCGCTGGCCGAGCCTGTGCTGCAGCACCGCATGGCGCTGACCTTTGCCGCGCGCGCCGAAGGCATGAGTGTGCGCGATGCCGTGGCGAGGCTTGTGAAGGCCGTCTGATGGGAAGGATCGGCGAAGCCCAGGCACCCGAGCAAGCGCGCGAAGCGCTGGCACGCGGCCGCCAGCGGGCGTCGCTGGTGCCTGATCTGCTGGTCGAAGCCCGCCGCATCGTCAACACCGTGATCGCCGGCTGGCATGGCCGTCGCAGGCGCGGCATCGGCGAAAACTTCTGGCAGTTCCGGCCCTACGTCGAGGGCGAGGCGGTGAACCGCATCGACTGGCGCCGTTCAGCCCGCGACGACCATACCTATATCCGCGACCGCGAATGGGAGGCCGCGCACACTGTCTGGCTCTGGGCCGATCCCTCGCCCTCGATGCTGTACAAATCCGCCACGGCAACCGTCTCGAAAGAGTCGCGCGCGCTGGTGCTGGCGCTCGCCATGGCCGAGCTTCTGTCGCGCAGCGGCGAGCGCATCGCATGGCCGGGCCTGACCGATCCGTTCACCGCGCGCAACGGAGCCGAGCGCATCGCCTCGCATCTTGCCCATGCAGCAATGCTTCCTTCGAAGCCGGACCTTTCCGGCATCCGCCGCTTTTCCGACATCGTGCTGGTCAGCGACTTCCTCGATCCGGTCGAGGAAACTTTCGAATGGCTGGACGTGCTTTCCCGCCACGGCGTGCGCGCGCATCTGGTCGAAGTCGCCGACCCGGCCGAAGAGACCTTCCCTTATGCCGGGCGCACCGAGTTCACCGATCCTGAAACCGGCGAGAAGCTGACCGCCGGACGCGCCGAAATGCTGGCCGACGACTATCGCCGCCTCTATCGGGCGCGGCGCGAGGAACTGGCGAGCCGCTGCAAGCGCATGGGCTGGAGCTTCACCACCAACCACACCGACCGCCTCGCCTCCGAGGCGCTGGTGCGCCTGCACATGGCGATGGCTGCCGACGGCATGCCGTCAGGAAGGGCGGTGGCATGAGCTGGCTGCCGCTTTCCTTCGGCGCGCCGATGGTGCTTTGGGGCCTGCTCGCGCTGCCGGTGATCTGGTGGCTGCTGCGCTTTACCCCGCCGAAGCCGCAGACCGAGGTGTTCCCGCCGCTGAAGATACTGGCGCGCGTTTTGAAGCGCGAGGAGACGCCGCAGCAAAGCCCGTGGTGGCTAACCCTGCTGCGTCTTCTGATGGCGGCGCTGATCGTGATGGCGCTGGCCGAGCCGGTATTCAATCCGCGCGAGAAACTGCCGACCGATGGTGCGGCGCTTGCGCTGGTCATTGACAATGACTGGGCAGCCGCACCCGATTGGGACAAGCGCGTTGCCACCGCCGAGCGGCTGATCGCCGATGCGGGCACGACAGGCGTTCCGGTCGTGCTGGCCTTCACCGCCGAAAAGCCCAACGCCGAGATCGGCCCGTTCGATGCGGGTGCAGCACTCGACCGGCTGCGCGCAACCAAGCCGCGCCCGATCCCGACCGACCGGCCGGCGGTCTATGCCCGCGTTGCCGAGACGCTGGCGACGCTGCCCGGCGCAAGCGTTGCGGTGCTGGCCGACGGCCTGGCCGCAAGCGGCGACGAAGCGGCCTTCAACACATTGCTGTCGCAGAACGCCGCCAACGTCGTGTGGGCGGTGCCGGATCGCTTGACGCAGGTCGGTTTCGCGGCAGCCGAAAACGAAATGGACGGCTTTGCGCTGACCGCCATCCGCGCCGCCGGCAATCCCGGCCCCGGCCAGATCACTGCTGGCGCCTTCGACGACAAGGGCCGCCGCATCGCCGATGCGACGCTGACCTTCGCGCCCGGCGAGACGACGGCCACCGGCACGATGAAGGTGCCGTTTGAACTGCGCAACGATTTCGCAGCGATTGCGCTCGACGGCGAACGCCATGCCGGTGCGGTGCGCGTGCTGGACGACAGCTCGAAGCGCCGCCGCGTCGGCCTGCTGTCGCAAGCCGAAGCCGACCAGGCGCAGCCGCTTTTGTCGCCGCTCTACTATATCCGCCGCGCGCTCTTGCCGTTTGCCGATCTGGTCGAACCGCAGAGCGCCGACCTCGCCGACGCAATTCCGCAGCTTCTGGACCAGAAGCCGGCCATGATCGTGATGGCTGATGTCGGCACCATCCCCGAACAGGCCCACGTCAAGCTGGTCGATTGGGTCGAAAAGGGCGGCACGCTGGTGCGCTTTGCCGGGTCGCGGCTTGCTGCCGCCAGCGCCGGCGATGATCTGCTGCCGGTGAGATTGCGCACCGGCGAGCGCTCGCTGGGCGGTGCGCTGTCATGGACGACGCCGCAACCGGTGACGGAATTTCCGGCGACCGGTCCCTTCGCCGATCTTGCCCCGCCAAGTGAGGTAACGGTGAGCCGGCAGGTGCTGGCCGAACCTTCCGCCGACATCGTTGACCGCACCTGGGCAAATCTCGCCGACGGCACGCCGCTGGTGACCGGCATGAGGAAGGGCAAGGGCACGGTCGTGCTGTTCCACGTCACGCCGGAAGCGACATGGTCGAACCTGCCGATCTCCGGCAGCTTCGTCGAGATGCTGTCTCGCATCGTGCAACTGTCGCGCAACCAGGGCAGCATTGCCGCCGCAAACGATACGCCAGCCTCCGCGCTCGCACCCTACCGCATGATCGCCGCCGACGGCGCACTGGTGCCGCCGCCGGCCGACGCCCGCCCGCTTGCCCCGCACGCCGCCAGCGCCGTCACGCTGGAAAATCCGCCCGGCCTTTACGGTTCCGAAGCCGGCGTCGTGGCGCACAATTTGTTGAACGCCGACAGCACGTTTACGCCGCTTCAGCGGCCGCAGGTTTCGGCTCCGGTCACCAACATCCAATATGCCTTCGATGAATCGCATCACCTCAAGGGTTCGCTGGTGGCCGCGGCATTGGCGCTGATGGTGCTGGATACGCTGGCCGTGTTTTGGATGGGCGGCCTGTTCTCGCGCCGGCCCAGGCTGCGCGGTCGCGCTGCCACTGCCACCATTCTGCTCGTCGCGCTCGGCGCACTGGCCTTGCCCATCGACAAGGCGCGCGCCGACGACGCCAAGCCGGACGATGCGATCTCCATCGAGGCGATTTCGACCACGCGGCTGGCTTACGTGATCACCGGCGAACCGGGCGTCGATGCCGTCAGCCGCGCCGGACTTGAAGGCCTGACCCGCTTCCTCATCGAAAAGACGGCACTTGAGCCGGGCGAACCGGCGGGCGTGGACATCGCCAAGGACGAGTTGTCGTTCTATCCGCTGATCTACTGGCCGATCGATCCGGCAGCGCCGATGCCGACGGAAGCCGCCATCGCCCGCATCGACGCCTATATGCAGCAGGGAGGAACGGTGCTGTTCGACACGCGCGACCAGTTCGCCAACGGCATCGGCGCGGATTCGGCCAGCCCTGCGACCGAAAGATTGCGCGACATCTTGAGCGGCCTGAATGTGCCGCCGCTGGAGCCCGTGCCGAGCGATCACGTGCTGACCAAGGCGTTCTATATCCTTCCCGAGTTTCCCGGCCGCTTCGACGGCAGCCCGCTTTGGGTCGAAGCTTCGCTCGATGCGTCCAACTCGGAGAACCGCCCGGTCAGGACCGGCGACGGCGTTTCGCCGATCATGATCACCGCCAACGATTTCGCAGGTGCCTGGGCCATCGATTCCAGCGGCAACCCACTGTTGCCGACGGTACCGTCCGACCCGATGCAGCGGATTTACGCGCTGCGCGGCGGCGTCAACATCATGATGTACATGCTGACCGGCAACTACAAATCCGATCAGGTGCACGTGCCGATCCTGCTCGAACGGTTGGGGCAGTGACATGAACTGGTCGCTGTCCTTCGAACCGCTTCTGTCATGGCCGCTTTTGGCGGCGGTTGTTGCACCACTGGCGCTGCTTGCGCTTGTCGGCCTGTGGCTGCGTCAGCGTGGGGCCTTGTTCCGTGCGGCTGCACTTGTCGCGCTGGCGGCTGCCCTGCTCAACCCGGTCCTTCTCGACGAGGATCGCGAGCCGCTGCAAAGCGTCGTCGCCGTCGTGGTCGACCGCAGCCAGAGCCAGGATATCGGCGAGCGCAGCAAGCAGACCGACGAGGCATTGGCCGGCATCAAGGAAAGGCTGGCGCGCTTCAAGCAGTTCGACGTGCGCGTGGTCGAGACCGGCAATGCGGGCGCTGCCGGCGACCGCACCGAGACCCGGCTTTTCTCAGCGCTGGAAAGCGCGGTGCGCGACGTGCCGCCGTCACGCATTGCCGGCGCGGTGATGATCACCGACGGCCAGGTACATGATGCGCCGGGTTCAGCGCCTGAATTCAACGCGCCGCTGCACGCCCTCATTACCGGTGAGGAAAACGAGAAGGACCGCCGCATCCGTTTCGAGAAAGCGCCGCGCTTCGGCCTTGTCGGCAAGCCGCTCGACATGACCTATCGCGTCATCAGCACGGACCGGCAGTCCGGCCCTGTCGATGTGCGCGTGTCGGTCAATGGCGAGCAGGTCTCGGTGGAGCGCGCCTTCGTCGGCCAGGAAATGCCGCTGCAGGTCACCATTCCCAACGCCGGGCGCAACATCATCGAGCTTGCCATTCCCAAGGAAGACGGCGAACTCACCGAAACCAACAACCGCGCCATCGCGCTGGTGGACGGCATCCGCGAGAACCTGCGCGTGCTCTTGGTGTCGGGCGAGCCGCATGCCGGCGAGCGCACGTGGCGCAACCTGTTGAAATCGGACGCCTCGGTCGATCTCGTCCACTTCACCATCCTGCGCCCGCCGGAAAAGCAGGACGGCACCCCGATCAACGAACTGTCGCTGATCGCCTTCCCCACGCGCGAGCTGTTCGTGGAGAAGATCAGCGAGTTCGATCTGATCATCTTCGACCGCTACCAGCACCGCGACGTGCTGCCGATCCTCTATTACGACTACATCTCCGAATATGTCGAAAACGGAGGTGCGCTCTTGATCGCAGCCGGCCCCGAATATGCCGGCGAAAGCACCATCGCCAACACGCCGCTGATGGCGGCGCTGCCGGCCATGCCGACGGGCAAGGTCATCGACAAGGCGTTCTACCCTCGCCTGACCGATCTCGGCCAGCGCCATCCGGTGACGCGCGGACTGGACGGATCCGGCAGCGAGCCGCCGCATTGGGGCCGCTGGTTCCGCACCATCGGCATCGAGAACCCCGAAGGCGAAGTGGTGATGAAGGGTGCCGACGACCAGCCGCTTCTCTTGCTCGACCGCAAGGGCGAGGGCCGCGTCGGCATGCTGTTGTCCGATCAGGGCTGGCTGTGGGCGCGCGGCTATGAAGGCGGCGGACCGCATGTGCAGCTTTACCGGCGTCTGGCGCACTGGCTGATGAAGGAGCCGGAGCTCGAGGAAGAACGGCTGACCGCCGACGGCCGCGGCATGGTGCTGGAGATCCGCCGCCAGACGATGAGCGACGATCCAGGCACGGCGCAAGTCATCACCCCATCCGGCAAGACGCTTGCGGTGAAGCTGGAAAAGTCGGAGCCCGGCGTGTTCCTCGGCAGCGTCGAGGTCAGCGACATCGGGCTCTATCAGGTCGGCAATGGCAACCTTTCGGCACTTGCCCATGTCGGCCCGGTCAACGCGCCGGAATTCGCCGATGTCGTCTCGACCCCCGACAAGCTGCGGCCGGCGGCGGAAGCGGTCGGCGGCAGCGTTCGCCGGCTGGCCAGCGCGTCGTTGACAGGCGGTATCGCCGTGCCCTCGGTGGTGCCGGTCAGGGGCGGCGGCGAAGCTGCCGGAAACGACTGGATCGGCTTCAGGACGACCGACGACAGTGTTCTGAAGGCCGTGAGCCAGGTGCCGCTGTTCGGCGGCTTCCTCGGCCTTGGCCTGCTGCTGCTTGCACTCGGCTCGATGTGGTATCGGGAAGGAAGATAGGGCAGTAGGGCAGTAGGGCAGTAGGGCAGTAGGGCAGTAGGAAATGGCAACAGCCCGGTTGCCACCCAAGCAAGACCAGCTCGCGAAGCTGCAATCACATATTGCCCTACTGCCCTACTGCCCTACTCGCATACCCCCTATTCTTCAGGCTCGGTGGTAAACGTGAGCGGATAGCCGGCTGCCTTGCCGGCATCCGTGGCGCGGGTTGCCTTGGTCTCGGCAACATCCTTGGTGAACACCGCGACCACGCACACGCCGCGCTGGTGCGCCGTGATCATGACGCGCTGCGCCTGGTCCGCATTGAGACGGAACTCGGCCTTGAGCACCCGCACGACAAATTCGCGCGGCGTGTAGTCGTCGTTGAGCAGGATAACCTTGTAAAGCTTTGGCCGCTCGGTCTTGGGCCGCGTCTCAACGCGCGGCCTGACGGGCGGCTCAATGGTCGGAGTGGAGGATGCCATGATGCCTTACTTCATCATCGCCGCCCGGCAGTTCAAGGGCCTCCACCACTGCCTTCGGCGCAACATGCATCGAAGGCAGCGGCGCGCATCGGGAAATCCGATTCGAAATCAGGCCCTTCAGTCCGTTTGCTGAATCACTTCGGCAATCGGCCCTACTTCCGCAGCACCGCGCTCAGAACGTCGCGGATGCCGATCGAGCCGACAAAACGCGACTGCTCGTCAAACAGCGCAACGGGCGCCGTCTGCGAACGATGCATGGCAAGCATCACCGTCTTGAGCGGTGTTCCGGGCGTTGCCCAGAACACTTGCGAGACCTCTTCCGGCTGCTTGTCGACATCGGCACAGGAGATCCAGACGGCCGGCTTGCCGTTGCGTTCGGCAGCGACGACCAGATCGTTCTTGTCGAGCTTGAAGCGCGTGGTGGCGCGGCGGTCGAGCCACACCCAGCCGCCCTTGTCCGTTTCAAGCTCGCTCTTGGCGCGCATGACGTTCCATGCGGTCAGCACCGACAGCGGGTTCACGTTGGCGATGAAGTCGCGCACATATTCGTTGGCCGGACGAAGCACGATGTCTTCCGGCGCACCCGTCTGCACGATGCGGCCGCCTTCCATGATGGTGATGTGGGTGCCGATCTTGAGCGCTTCTTCAAGGTCGTGCGACACGAAGATGATGGTCTTTTTCAGTTCCGCCTGAAGCTGCAGCAACTCGTCCTGCAGCTTGGTTCGGATCAGCGGATCGAGCGCCGAGAACGGCTCGTCCATCAACAGGATCGGCGCTTCGGTGGCAAAGGCGCGCGCAAGACCGACGCGCTGCTGCATGCCGCCGGACAGTTCATGCGCATATTTCTTCGACCACTGGTCAAGGCCGACCAGCTTCAGTTGCCGGGCGACGCGCTCACGCCGCTCCGCATCCGGCACGCCGGCAAGCTCGAGACCGAAGCCGACATTTTCCTCCACCGTTCGCCACGGCAGGAGGCCGAATTGCTGGAACACCATCGCCACCTGCTTCTGGCGCAGGCGGCGCAAGGTGGCGTCGTCGCAGCTGACGACATCGACGGTGCGATCACCGTCCCTGACCATGACCTGGCCGCGTGTAACGATGTTGAGCCGGTTGACGGCCCGCAACAGCGTTGACTTGCCCGAGCCGGACAGGCCCATGAGGACGGAGATTTCGCCCTCATGCACGGTGAGGTTTGCCCCTGCGCAGCCAAGCACATTGCCTGTCTGTTCGAGGATTTCGGCGCGGGTGGCGCCCTTGTCCACCATGGCCAGCGCATCGCGCGTATCCGGACCGAAGACGATATCGACGTTCTTGAAATCGACGGCGATGGTCATTTTGCGCCTCCGGTGCGGACACGGCTCATGCGGTCGAGGATGATTGCAACGATGACGATGGCTAGGCCGGCTTCAAGGCCGAGCGGGATGTTGACCTGGTTCAGCGCCCGCACCACCGGCTTGCCGAGGCCGTTGGCGCCGATCAGCGCGGCGATGACCACCATCGACAGGCACAGCATGATGCATTGGGTGAGACCCGCCATGATCGTCGGCAGCGCCGCCGGCAGTTCCACTTTCCACAGCAATTGTCGTTTTGTGGCGCCGAAGGCTTCACCCGCCTCGATCATCGGCTTCGGCACCGAGGTAATGCCGAGATAGGTCAGGCGAATGGGCGCCGGGGCGGCAAAGATCACCGTGACGATCAGGCCTGGCGCAATGCCGAGGCCGAACAGGATCAGCACCGGAATGAGATAGACGAAGGTCGGCATCGTCTGCATCAGGTCGAGGATCGGTTGCATGAAACGGTAGCCGCGCTCGTTATGCGCGGCCCAGATGCCGACCGGAACGCCGATGGCCATCGAAGCAGCGGCAGCGCCCACCACAAGCACCAGCGTCTCGACCGTATCCTTCCAGAGCCCCTGGTTGATGATGAAGCAAAGGCCGATGGCAACGGCAATGGCGAGTTTCAACGACCGCTGCAGCCACCAGGCAAGAGCCGCGATCAGGAGCACGAGGATGAACGGCGGCACCATTAACAGGATGTTGATGAGGCCTTGAAGGACGAAGGTTACGGCGTTGGCGATTGCGTCGAAGAACCACTCGAAGTTCGTCGTCAGGAAAGTGAAGAACGACTTTCCCCACTGCCCGATGGGAATCTTGAAATTGCCGATCAATGTCGAAACCGGATCCATGCACCCCTCCTGTGCCTGTCACAAAAACGGCGGCCAAACGCTCGTGGTTTGGCCGCCGTCGAAATCCGTCAGAGGACGAACCGGGATATCAAAGGCCCAGCGCCGTCTTGACCGCGGCAGTGGCGTCGCCACCGTCGAAGGTCGTCACGCCATTGAGCCACGGCGTGATCGCATCCGGGTTGGCCTTGAGCCATGCGGTTGCGGCAGCCTTTGGCTCGGCGCTGTCGTTGAGGATCGAGCCCATGATCTCGTTTTCCATCTTGAGCGAGAAGACGAGGTTCTTCAGCAGCACGCCCATGTTCGGGCATTCGGTGGTGTAG
>MKRZ01000163.1 GCA_001897075.1 Mesorhizobium sp. 61-13
TCGCTCATGCGCTTCGTGGCCATCAGCCGCCTTGCATGCATCACCGATTGCGCCGCGATCTCGCGGTCTGCGTCCGTGGAAAGATAGTTCGGTGCAATCGAGGGCGCAGCGTTCGCCTCGGCGGAGCGGATGCGCACATGGCCGCGCGATTGAGGGCGCAGGTTGCAGACCGACACTGTGATGGCAGGGAACGTGTGCAGCGGATCGCCGAATTTCTCCAGCGACAGGGGCTGCACGTGGAACTCGATATTGGGCGTGTCAAAGCGCTCGTCGGAGCGCATGAAAATGCCGTACTGGCTGGGCGCCATCGACATCGGCCCGGAGCGCTTCAATGCATATTCGAGCGCAATGCCTGCCTTGCCCCACAAGCTTGCCTGGCGCTCGTTGAGGGTGCGCGCGCCGGTGATGCGAAAGGCCGTGCGGATCTGCAGGTGATCCTGCAGGTTCTCGCCAACGCCCGAAAGCTCATGCACGACATCGATGCCGTTCGCCTTCAGCAAGGCGGAGGGACCGACGCCGGAAAGCTGAAGGAGTTGCGGCGAATTGATCGCACCGGCTGACAACAGAAGTTCGCGCCCGACCCGCGCCCTGGCGAGGCGACCATCTGCACCTCGATAGAGGATCGCGCTGGCCCGACTTCCATCAAAGAGGATGCGTTCCGCAGCCGCGTGCGTCGCAACGCGCAGGTTCGGGCGGTTTCGCACGGGCTTGAGAAAAGCGCGGGACGCGCTAAAGCGCACACCGTTCTTCTGATTCACCTCGAAATAGCCTGCGCCTTCGTTATTTCCGGTGTTGAAATCGTCGGTCGAGGGAATGCCGAGTTCAGCCGCTGCTTCGGTGACCGCATCGAGGATCGGCCAGCTCAAGCGCTGCCGCTCTACCCGCAGCGGTCCGCCCTGCCCGTGGCTGGCATCGCTGCGGCTGTAATGGTCTTCGGAACGGCGAAACAGCGGCAGCACGTCATCCCAGCCCCAGCCGGGATTGCCCAGTTGACGCCATTGATCGTAGTCGCGCGCCTGGCCGCGCATGTAGATCATGCCGTTGATGGAGGAGCAGCCGCCGAGAACCTTGCCGCGCGGATAGAGCAGCGAGCGGCCGTTGAGGCCTTTTTCCTCGTCCGTGTTGTAGCACCAGTCGGTGCGCGGATTGCCGATGCAGAAAAGATAGCCGACGGGAATGTGAACCCAGTGATAGTTGTCGCTGCCGCCGGCTTCCAGCAAAAGCACGCGATTGCGTGGATCGGCGCTCAGTCGGTTGGCAAGCACGCAGCCGGCCGAGCCGGCACCCACGATGATGTAGTCCCACTCGCCCTGGTCCACGGCATCAACATCGCCATGGCCGCTATTCTTGTCACTGCGCATGAGAAACTCTTGGGCGAGAACGGCGTTTCCCGCAATCAGACTTAGGTCGTGAACACATTTATCGCGGCGGGTACTGTGGCCGAGGTAACGCACGGTGTTAGACAAAAGTCACCGTTCTCAGACGGCTGATGCGAATGCTAGCATCGCCCTGCACGCATATCGACACGGTCGCCACTACGCGGTTTCCGCCAACGGAATATCTATAACGACCAAGGTTCTTCCGTGATGGTGCCGCGACTGGACGGCTATTTTTGACATATCGGCAAGCTTCGGCCTTAGCCCGCGGTTTGCCCACAGG
This sequence comes from Mesorhizobium sp. 61-13, assembly GCA_001897075.1. Lineage (GTDB taxonomy): Bacteria > Pseudomonadota > Alphaproteobacteria > Rhizobiales > Rhizobiaceae > Mesorhizobium. Next base: position 1,660 of record MKRZ01000163.1, read on the forward strand.
GAGGTAGTTACGTGAAAATTTTGTCTCTGGTATCGGCAGCGCTTCTGGCTGCCACGGTGATCCCGGCTTCGGCCGCCGAGATTTCCGACGGCAAGGTCAAGATCGGCATTCTCAACGACCAGTCCGGCGTCTATGCCGACTTCGGCGGCAAGTGGTCGTTCGAAGCCGCTAAGATGGCGGTCGAGGACTTCGGCGGTACGGTGCAGGGCGCACCGGTCGAGGTGATCACCGCCGATCACCAGAACAAGGCCGACATTGCCTCCAACATCGCGCGCCAGTGGTATGACACCGAGCAGGTCGACTCGATCATGGAGTTGACGACCTCGTCGGTCGCGCTCGCCGTCCAGGGCATCTCCGCCGAAAAGAAGAAGATCGACATCATCACCGGCGCTGCCAGCAGCGACCTGACCGGCAAGGCCTGCTCACCCTATGGCTTCCACTGGGCTTACGACACGCATGCGCTTGCGGTCGGCACCGGCGGCGCGCTCGTCAAGCAGGGCGGTGATACCTGGTTCTTCCTGACCGCCGACTATGCATTCGGCTATTCGCTCGAGGAACAGACGACCAACTTCGTCAAGTCGCAGGGCGGCAAGGTGCTGGGTGCCGTTCGCCATCCTCTGGCGACCACCGACTACTCGTCCTTCCTGCTTCAGGCCCAGTCGTCGGGCGCCAAGGTCGTCGGCCTCGCCAATGCTGGTCTCGACACCGCCAACGCCATCAAGCAGGCAGCCGAATTCGGTATCGTTGCCGGCGGCCAGCGCCTGGCGGCACTGCTGTTCACCCTGTCCGAAGTGCACGGCCTCGGCCTCGAGGCGGCTCAGGGCCTGACCCTGACAGAAGGCTTCTACTGGGACCGCGATGATGAATCGCGCAAATTCAGCCAGCGCTTCTTCGACAAGACCGGCCGCATGCCCAACATGATCCAGGCGGGCACTTACTCGGCGGTGCTTCAGTATCTGAAGGCGATCGACAAGGCAGGCACCGACGAGACGGAAGCCGTGGCCAAGGAACTGCACTCCATGCCGGTCGAGGACGTGTTCGCCCGCGGCGGCAAAGTCGGCGCCAACGGCCGCATGATCTATGACATGTACCTGATGGAAGTGAAGAAGCCTTCGGAAAGCACCAAGCCTTGGGACTATTACAAGGTTCTGGCGACCGTTCCGGGCGACGAAGCCTACATCAAGCCGGCCGAGAGCGGCTGCCCGCTGGTCAAGTGATCGCAAAGGCCGGCACGACAGTGGCGTCAGTTGCCAACCAAGAGCAGCCGCGGGTGGTGCTTTCCGCCCGCGGCCTGCGCCGTGATTTTGCCGGCTTCATTGCCGTCAACAACGTGGATCTCGACATCCATCACGGCAAGATCCACGCCTTGATCGGCCCCAACGGGGCCGGCAAGACCACCGTATTCAACCTGCTTACCAAGTTTCTGCAGCCGAGCGCCGGCAGGATCGAACTTCTGGGGACCGACATCACCAATACCTCGCCCGCCAAGGTGGCGCGGATGGGGCTGGTGCGCTCATTCCAGATCTCGGCGATTTTTCCTTTCCTCACCGTGCTCGACAATGTGCGCGTTGCGCTGCAGCGCCCCAACGGCCTCGGCATCCAGTTCTGGCGTTCGCTGTCGGCGCTGGACAGCTTGACGCCGCGCGCCGAGGAATTGCTCCGCTCGGTCGGGTTGGACGACGCCAGGAACAAGCTGGCGGGCGACCTCTCCTATGGCCGCAAGCGCGTACTGGAAATCGCCACCACTTTGGCCCTCGACCCGAAGGTGCTCCTGCTTGACGAACCGATGGCCGGCATGGGCCACGAGGACGTCGGTATGGTTTCCAACATCATCCGCTCCGTTGCCGGCGACCGCGCTGTCTTGATGGTCGAACACAACCTGACCGTGGTCGCGGATCTGTGCGACTGGATAACGGTGCTGCAACGCGGCGAAATCCTCGCCGCCGGCGACTACGCGACAGTCAGCCAGGACGAGCGCGTGAAAATTGCCTATATGGGGACGGAACATGACTGACGCCCCCTTGCTTTCCGTGCGCGGCCTCAACGCCTGGTACGGCGAAAGCCACGCGCTTCATGGCGTGGACCTCGAAGTCTTCCAGGGCGAGACGGTGACGCTGCTCGGCCGCAACGGCGTCGGCAAGACGACGACGCTACGCTCCATCATGGGCCTTATCCGCAAGCGGACGGGAGAAATCTCATTCGACGGCAAGGACCTGATGCGCATGCCGCTGCATCACACCGCGCGGGCCGGTCTGGGCTATGTGCCCGAGGAACGCGGCATCTTCGCCACGCTGACGGTGGACGAGAACCTCATCCTGCCGCCCGTCGTCGCCAAGGGCGGCATGAGCGTGGAAGAAATCTTCGACCTGTTTCCGAACCTGAAGGAGCGCCGCAACAGCCAGGGCACCAAGCTTTCCGGCGGCGAGCAGCAGATGCTGGCGATCGCGCGCATGCTGCGCACCGGGGTGAAGATGCTTTTGCTGGACGAACCGACCGAGGGATTGGCCCCGGTCATCGTGCAGCGCATCGGCGAATTGCTGGCGACCTTGAAGCAGCGCGGCATGACCATCCTGCTGGTCGAGCAGAATTTCCGCTTCGCCAGCCGCATCGCCGACCGCTTCTACCTGATGGAGCACGGCAAGATCATGGCCGGCTTCCCGGTTGGCGAACTGCCAGACCGGATGGGGCAACTTCACGAAGTGCTGGGCGTGTGAGGCCGATATGACAATGATCTTTGGCATCCCGCTGCAAGCGTTTCTCGGCCAGTTGCTGGTCGGACTCATCAACGGTTCGTTCTATGCGATGCTGAGCCTCGGGCTCGCCATCATTTTCGGCCTGCTGCGCGTCATCAATTTCGCCCATGGCGCCCAATACATGCTGGGCGCTTTCGTCGGTTATCTCCTGCTCGTGCATTTCGGCGTCGGTTACTGGCCGGCACTGCTCATCGTGCCGATCGTCGTCGGCATCACCGGCATCGTCATCGAACGACTGGCGCTATCGAAGCTCTACGACATCGACCCGCTCTACGGCCTCCTGTTCACATTCGGCCTCGCCTTGGTGATCGAGGGCATTTTCCGTTACTATTTCGGCGTGTCGGGCAACCCGTATTCGGTGCCGGAACTGCTGGCCGGCGGAACCAATCTCGGCTTCATGTTCCTGCCCAATTATCGCGGCTGGGTCGTGGTGGCATCGCTCGCCGTGTGCCTTGGCACATGGTTCGCCATCGAAAAAACCAAGCTTGGCGCCTATCTGCGCGCCGCGACGGAAAACCCGCGCCTCGTGCAGGCCTTCGGGGTCAATGTGCCACTTCTGTTGACGCTGACATATGGCCTCGGTTCCGCGCTCGCAGGCCTCGCCGGCATATTGGCGGCACCCGTCTATCAGGTCAGCCCGCTGATGGGATCGAACTTGATCATCGTGGTGTTTGCCGTCGTTGTCGTCGGCGGCATGGGCTCCATAATGGGAGCCATCGTCACCGGCTACATGCTGGGACTTGCCGAAGGTTTGACCAAGGTCTTCTACCCGGAAGCCTCCAACATCGTGATTTTCGTCATCATGGCCATCGTGCTTCTCGTGCGCCCCGCCGGCTTGTTTGGAAAGGACGCCTGACATGGCCGAAATGACGCTCAGCGACGCCCGCACCAAGGCATCTGCAAGGCTGGAATGGGTGCTGATCGCCATCGGCATCGTGGCGCTGCTCGCCGCGCCCTTCTTCATCTATCCGATCTTCATGATGAAGATGCTGTGCTTTGCGCTGTTTGCCTGCGCCTTCAACCTTCTGCTCGGCTATACAGGCCTATTGTCGTTCGGCCATGCCGCGTTCTTCGGCGGTGCCGCATACTTCACCGCGCACGCGGTCAAGGTCTGGGGCCTGCCCCCGGAAATCGGCATATTGATCGGCGTCATCGGTGCTGCCATCCTCGGCCTCATCATGGGCTTCTTCGCCATCCGGCGGCAGGGCATCTATTTCGCCATGATCACGCTGGCGCTGGCGCAGATGTTCTTCTTCTTCTGCGTGCAGGCAGGCTTCACCGGCGGCGAGGACGGCATACAGGGCGTGCCGCGCGGCCTGCTGTTCGGACTGGTCGACCTGCACAAGGAATACAATATCTACTATTTCGTGTTGGTGGTTTTCCTGCTTGGCGTGTTCGCCATCTGGCGCATCGTCAACTCGCCCTTCGGCATGATCCTGCGTTCCATCCGCGAGAACGAGAACCGCGCCATATCGCTCGGCTATTCGGTCGCAAACTACAAGCTGGCCGCCTTCGTCATGTCGGCGGCGCTGTCGGGGCTTGCCGGCTCGCTCAAGGCCATCATCTTCCAGTTCGCCACGCTGACCGATGTTGCCTGG